>JBAXJV010000044.1:0-13016 GCA_037137675.1 bacterium
CCTCACCTGCGGCCAGATTGACAGACACGAGCTTATCCGCCGCCAGACTCTGAACATCCTGAATGACGGCCTCCAGCAATTCACGCAGCTTCACAGGTTCAGTGACACGCTCGCCTGACTGGGCTGAGCGAAGGCTTCCCAGAGTCATAATATCGCCGATCCGGACACGCAGTGCCGCTGACCGAGCGTCGATCTTACCAATGATCTGCCGGACGCTTTCAGGCGTTTCGTTCCAATGTAAATGCTTCAGAAGTTGAATATTACTTTCGATTCCTGCGAACGGAGCCTTGAGATCGTGCGTGACCCGCAACATCTGCAGATTAATTTCCTCATCCGCCCGCGCAATCTGCTTATTGGCTGCGTCGAGATCACGGTTCCTCTGTCGCACGGCCTCCGAAAGCTCCGAAACAAGGTACCAGACAATCAACCATGCAAACACCATTGGACCGGCAAAAATGAACGATGGCAGCAGTCCCGGCGCGACTGACAGCTCGGAGGCCAGAATGCCTGAATGCGGGAGGATCCCCATGCACTCCAGAAAAACCGTTGCTAGAAAAAACAGCGCGCTCAGCACCGTCACAATAAAGCTATCACGCCGTGCGAAAAAGATACACGCCAGCGTAATATGAAAAAGATAGGCGAAGCCAATAACGGTACTGGTCGGACCAACTCGATATACCACCACAGTCAGCACCAGCAGGTCGGAAACAATCTGGAACCAGATGTTCGCGGCAATCTCACGCCAGGCACACGCCGTCCGTGCGGAGAGATAACGGACCCCCCTGATGAACCCCAGATTCAACAGCGTGAGAACGCCCGCCATAACCAGCGGCCACAAGCCGGGCGGAAGCAGTCCGAAACGCCTGAGCAAGGCCGGTTCAAGAATAAAGCCCAGCGCTCCAAAGCCTGCCAATCCGCCAACTACGATCCAGCGAATTCTGGTGAACCAGCGAGCATTGCCAAGCAACATCGCCACCGTCAACCCGTCTGGCCCGCCTGGCTGCGGAGCAGCCTTGTCCGGCAGTGGTTCGGAATCGAGCCTGAAGAAGTTCATAAAAAAAACCGCCTCATTCAGAAGTAGCGTATGGCCAACATCTTTTTCAGCATGATTATATCGCGCTCCTCCACCTTTACGAGCGCTTTCAAAACTGCACGCAACTCCTCGTTAAGAGCCTGCACGAGGATAGCATTGTAGAGCACAACCAGTTTGCGATCATGGCTGACGGCGGCTTCAATCAACATTTTCCCATCCACAGAGTCGGGGGCAAAATCGGGCGGACAAAGCTCAGTGGCGGGGTTAAACGGCAGGTCGCAACTGAGTTCAACCTTACGAAGGTGCCGCAACAAGCCTGACGCCAATCCGCTCAGAGCACTTTTCTGATGGTGCCGGTGCCGGGCAAGATAATATGTCAGCAATCGCACACCGCTGTCTGTGGAGCGATCACGGATCGCAGAGCAGCTTGCTTCCAAGTGGTTTTCGGCATCCTGCGCACAATCCAATAGTTCACCAAGAGTGAAAACCGCCATATTCAGCTCCTCGTGGGCCAGTTCCGCACGGCCGCCACATGTCTTTGCAAAACCACGAGCACCCGGACAACCCTGCAAGCGTACTTGGAATTCACGCAACGGCATCCACAACAGTTGCGCCGGCAAATTGCGCGACCAGCGGCGCAACAATTTCGCTCACATACTCGCGCCATGCCTGTTGAACATCTGGCCAGCATGCCAGCTCAGCTTCAGACTCCTGCAGCAACGCTGAAATGGCCGTTCTCGCGTCCACCCCGGAGACCGGGAAGACGGTCGCTGCCGTCACTTTGCCGGTGGCGGAATCGGTTCCAAGACTCTTGTCGGAAGCCAGCGGGTCCGGAGCAGCATCCAGTAAATCATCAGCCAGCTGATAGGCTGTGCCCAGCGCATAACCGGCCCGACGCAGGGCCTCGACCAACGCACTTTGCGAACCACCTGCACAGGCGGCGGCGAACCCGAACAGGGCGCCGGTTTTCCGGCGGGCAATTCCGACACAGTGCTCCCATGATGCGCCGTCGGCAACATCGGCAAACTCCTGTTCGGCCTGCGCATCACACATCTCGCGGAGCGTGGCGACCAGCATCGGAAGGTGCGAAGGCAAAACCTCCTGTATTCCTTCCGCACTCAGGCTCACCAATAAATCCCCCAGCAGCACCGCTGCGCGCGTGCCTTCCGAAACCCAAAGCGCAGCCACTCCGCGGCGCCGCGTACCGCCATCTACGATGTCATCATGCACCAAACTTGCCGCATGCAGTATTTCCACAGCGGCGGCAGCACGGCACAGCACCGGCCGCGCCACACCGGTCGGCGCGCCAACCATCAACAACAAGCGGGCGCGCAGCATCTTGCCTCCACTCACGCTAGGCGCAAATCGCGCAAGATGCCGACGCAGCGAGGTCAGCTGCAGCGAATCCCCGACGATCCGCTGCACCTCACTCAACCTGTCTTCAAATTCAGAATGATTGCGCATTCCCTGTCATCCTTTATATAAAAAAAGGCTTCACCTAAAAAAAAAGATCATGTCACAGGATCGCGAAAAAGCGGAATATGACATAACTACGATTGTGCGGATATACGGCATGGGGCCTCTTGAACAACGCATAGCGCCAGCTAATCAAAATCACCTTGGGGTCTTCTGCCCGGCTTGACGATTTCGCCACTGGCGTGGAGAGAGCTGAGTCTGCTGATGAAACCGGCGCGCGAAGTACCCCGGATCGTCGTAGCCCACCAGCCTGGCTATCTCATTAATGCTTAAGGTCGGATTTTGCAGCAGTTTTTTGGCCCGCGCAATGCGTTGCTCCGTCAAGTACGCGGTAAAGGCCGTGCCTACATGCTCCCGGAAGAGCGTGGTGAAGTGATTTGGTGTAAGCCGCGCGGACGCAGCGAGTTCCTTGACTGTGAGCGGAAGATCGGGGCGTTGCCGCACCAATTCGCAAACCACGTGTACCAACAGCGGCTTTTCGCGACCGCTTCCAACCAGACTGGGAGAAGAACTCTGCGTCCAGGCGGTTTCCCCGAGAAAACGCTTCAAATCACTCGGCGCATCGCGACCCGCACGCAGCTTGAGAATACGTGCGCTCAATTCCTGGTTTTGCCGGACCACCTGAATGGCCTGACTCATGGTTTGCATCGCTGACTGAAGCAATCGAAGCTGGCGCTCGTCAATTTGCGGAAGATTCCTAAACGCCTTGTGGAGCAACGCCGCATCAACGCCTAGCTTCTCTCCACGCTGTCTGACATCGTCCCAGATCTCCGCAGATTTAAAAACGCAGGAACTCAACACGGCAACTGATTCATCGGCAGCGTTTGTAGCAGGGCATGCCAGCACTGTGGCGCCGGCATGGCATTGCTGCTCTGTGGATCCTCCATTACATGCCGCCACGGCGATTAGAATATGGCACATGCGGCAATGCTTTACGCCTTCATGGGAACCCTGCATTAACTTGCAGAATGCCGGCTGCAATCGCGATTGCGTATCACCGTGCGCCTGCCCCCATCCGGATGCTTCAGGGTAAACGATCAGCAACCGCGACCCCGTCGCCTCAACCGCAAGCTCGGCAACCTGCCGGATTAACGGATGCCGGACGTCCAGTTGCTCTCCGGTTCTCGCCTGTTTCCCAGACATCAAAGGCCCTTTCAGCCCGGCTTTAGCGTCCGCAGCACCAGCGGTAAAACTTCACCGGCGATCTCAATTGTAGTAGATTTGTCCAGTATCGCATTTCTGGGTGCATTCGTAAAGTGGCATCTGCATTAAGCGCATCCCGAGAGCAAGCCTGCGTGTGCTAAATTAGAAGATGAAAAAATCTGACAAGCCAAAAACCGTGCTCGTCGTGGATGACGATCCGGAAGAACTTACTGCAAGCTGCGAAGCCCTTGAGGCATACTATTCGGTGCTGACGGCGACCTGCGGCAGCGACGCCATGCTCATTGCCTCCAAATCAACACCTGACCTGATTATTCTGGATGTCATCATGCAGGGCGGGCAGGACGGCTTTATGGTTTTCCGGGACCTGGGCGACAACCCCAGAACATCCGGCATTCCGGTAATCTTCCTGACAAACGTCAACGAAGCCACCGGTCTTGCATTCGGAGCGCGGGAAGTCAGCCGTTATCTGGGAAGAAAGCCGGCAGCATTTCTAGAGAAGCCATTGGATCCCGAGGCACTGATCCGCGCAGCCGGCATGGCCGTCACGCGGCAACCGGATTTGTAACGGCTCAGGGGCTTCCCGTGTGGCAGCTGTCACAACGCTCGGTTTTCCAATCGTCCCCAATATCTCCCGGATGTTGGAAGGCCAATCCGGACGATGTGAACTCGGCCAGCTTCTTGCCCGGCCCCTGGGCCAGAATCGTGTGGCAGACCTGGCAGTCCTTTGATATCCGCTTACCTGAATCACTCACATGCGCGCCGTCGTGACAGCGAAAACATCCTGGCGTGATCCGGTGTCCAACATGGTTCGGATATTTATCCCACCTGACCTTCATCTCAGGGAAAAAATTCCCGCTATATATGGATTGAAGTTCCTTGATGGTCGCCTCGACCCGCGGGTCAGCGGCGTATTTCGACCTTAGTTCACGATCAATTGCGGCGATGGCCTGGTCCTTGGTTTCGTAGTTGGCAGCCAGTAATTTAGCGCTCTGCGCCTTAATCGACGGCATGGAATCATCTATGCGTCCCGCAGACAAGGCCATATCGAGCAGCTCATTGGGCGACCGGAACTGGTGACTTGGCCGGTTGTGGCAGTCGATGCAATCCATACGGCGCGTTGGCAGCATGGCGGCCTGTTCATCGGTAAGGCGATTTTTCTTGTCCTCGCTGCGGTAAATCGTCAGCTTCCCGGATTGGTCGGTCACCCGCACCCATGGGATAACCAGGCGCTGGCGGTCTGTCGCGACATACTCGACCGTGTTGACCCCTTCCATGTGCCAGTGAATACCCTTGATCGTCCCATGCGCAGGATTGCCTCCGCCGATGTTAAGCAGCATCTTGATCGTCCAGGGCGAGTTCTCCGCGTCGGTCCCATAGTAAGTCCAAGTTCTCAGCACCGCTCCGAAGAACTTCGACGGCCAGTGGCACGCCATGCAGGTTTCCTTGGCCGGACGCAGATCCCGCACCGGCGTTTCGATCGGGCGATGGTACTTGTCGAACAACACGGAGTAGACCTGATACAGGCCGGAGATCTTGGCTTTGACAAACCACTCCGCACCTGGTCCGATATGGCACTCGGTGCAGGATGAGCCGGCGTGCGGCGACTGCCGGAAAGCCGTGTATTCAGGATTCATCACCTGATGACAAATTCCTCCGCAGAACTGCACAGACTCGGTAAAATGATATGTACGATAGGTCGCCACGGCGGAGACGACCACAAATATGGAACCAAGCAGGCCAAAGCCTGCTATCCGCAACAGTGTCCGCCGATTGCCAAGGTCAATCACCGGTAAATGCGGCACATACCCATGTCGCCGCATGCGCCGTCTGGTCCAGAGCATGCCAATAATCACCAGCAAACAGGCACCGGCGATGAAAGCAGGCACCATGAGATAAACCATGATTCCGAAGTACGGCGAAAGATTTTCGCGCGCGGCGTCTATGATCATCAGCACCGTGCCCGTTGTAATGGCGCAGACTCCCAGAAAAATTCCGGACAAACTGACCCAGTTTCTCAAGAGACTGCTGATCTTGCCCTGTTCATGCATGCTTGCTGCCTGCTCCTTTAATTTTCACTGCGTCACCCTGAACCTTGCCCGGCCCCGGAGATGGCAGTCTAAACGGCCACTGCTTTGGAAAACACCAGCACCATAGCTGAGCGGTCCCGATAGCGCAACGTTAATGGGCTGCCCCGGCAGAAAACAGGAGCGTTACTCAAAATATTTGTTTGATCGGGTGCCACACCGTGGTAGCATAAAACCTTTCGGGCGATTATTTACATATTATTATGACGATCCGCAAAGAGCGAGATGCCGTTGGTGCCGTCCGTCCAGATTACCGGCACGCTTATCCCCTGCTTATTTTAGTAGGTCTGGGTGTGCTGGCCGCCTTGGTTGTTCGTCACAGTCTGGTACCCGAGTCTTTCGGCGATTTTGGATATTACCGCGCCGACGCCATGGACGATGAAAAAGCCCGGCTTCCACGGCACGCCGGGCGGGCCGCTTGCGTGGAGTGCCATGCCGACATCGTCACCATCCATGCCAGAGATGCCCACGCCTCCGTGGAGTGCGAAACCTGTCACGGCGTCGGCGGAAAACACATTCAAGATAACGACGCCCCGATGGCACGCGCCGACGCCAAGGACGACTGCCTGATATGCCATCGCATGCTCGATGCCAGGCCAGGCGCATTCCCGCAGATAGACTGGCAGAAGCACTACCAGTTCGTTGGAGTGAAAGATCCTGCTACCACATGCGTGCGCTGCCATTCCGGACACGAGCCCTTGTATCTGGCTCACGATCTGCGCACCGCCCGCCTGCATCCGCTGATTCAGGAATGCACCAGTTGCCACATCGGACGAACTGATCAAAGCCTCAAGAAACCCGCCACCCACCCGCAGATTTTTCAGTGCGACTATTGTCACCCCGAACTTACAAAGTCATTCTCCAAAGGATCGCACAGCAAAGTCCGCTGCACGACCTGTCACTTATTCATCAAGGAAAACGCCTATTCCGGGCGCATCGTCCGCAATACAAACCCGCGTTTCTGCCTGCTCTGCCATCGCAAGGCCGGCTTCAAAGCAGCTTCAGGACCTCCGACAATAGAGTGGCCCGACCACATCAAGGATGTATCCAACGACCCCCTCGATCCGCAACGGCCATGCGTAAGTTGTCATCAGAAACAAATTCACCACCTCTATCCCAAGGAGCTCCAGCATGCCTTGTAGCGACCACATTAGCCGGCGGCAAATGCTTAAGGGCCTGATTGCTGGAGCCCCGGCCGTCGTGCTGGTGACGCTGTTTCCCAAGCTGGCCTTCGGCGCGGATCGAACGCACGGCGCAAAACGGCCGCTGTATGCTTATGCGGTGGATACCTCCCGTTGCATCGGATGCTGCGCCTGTATGCGGGCCTGTCGTTCCGAAAACGATGTTCCCGAGGGTCGCTTCCGGACCTGGGTGGAACAGTTCAGGGTTCGCGCCAACGGCGAGGTGCAAGTGGATGTCGCCATCACAGACAACTTTGTTTTCACGACCCCGCCAGCTAAAGACATCGTCAAGGCATTTTTCGTGCCGAAACTCTGCAACCACTGCGAGAAATCCGTCTGCAGCCAGGTCTGCCCCGTGGGCGCTTCTTATGAATCTCCGGAGGGCGTCGTACTGGTGGACCAGAAACGCTGCATCGGATGTGGCTACTGTGTGCAAGCCTGCCCCTACGGAACGCGCTACATAGACCCGCTGCTGCACACTGCCGGGAAATGCACGCTGTGTTATCATCGGATCACGCGAGGCGGATTGCCGGCTTGCGTGCTGGCCTGCCCGAAAGGGGCGCGCATGTTCGGCGACCTGCACGATCCGGACAGCCACCTGTCGCTCTTTTTGAGGCAGCGCCGGTATCGGGTGCTGAAACCGGAAATGGGCACAAAGCCCAAGTGCTATTACACGGACCTCGATCTCGAGGTGATCTGATGAATTATGTTTTCCCCAATGAGATGCACGTCACCTGGACGGTGATGATTGTGCTCTACCCCTACATAACAGGACTAGTGGCTGGCGCTTTCATCGTCTCCTCGCTCTACCATGTGTTCGGAAAGCAGGAGTTAAAGCCGATTGCGCGGTTCTCGCTGGCATCGGCCTTTGTTTTCCTGCTCTTTGCCACATTGCCACTGCTGATGCATCTGGGGCGCCCTGATCGCGCCTTTAACATCATGATCACGCCGCATTTCACCTCGGCCATGGCAGGATTCGGGTATATCTACAGCTCGTACCTGATTCTGGTAGCTTTGGAAATATGGTTTGTTATGCGCAGCGATTTCATCGTGCGGGCCAGGCAACAGGGACCGCTGGCATGGCTATGCAGGGACCTGATCCTGTTCAACACCGAAGACACGCCGGGGACCCGCGAAGCCGATCATCGCATCGTGAAATTTCTCGCCGGGCTCGGCATCCCCCTGGCCTGTACGCTGCACGGTTATGTAGGCTTCCTGTTCGGCTCAATCAAGGCGAACCCATGGTGGGCTACGCCGTTGATGTTCGTGATTTTTATTTTCTCGGCCATCGTGTCGGGTATTTCTGTGCTGATCTTCCACTATTTTGTGGTTTGCCGGATCAACCGCTGGAAGGTAGACGCCGAATGCGTGAAGTCGCTCGGGCGCTATCTGTGGGGCTTCATGATGGTTGCCGTGGCCCTCGAGCTCATGGAGCTCCTGTCGCTCGCTTACGAACAAACAGAGGCAACCGATGTTCTGGGCCACCTGATCAGGACAAAGTTATTCGTGTCCTACGTAATTCTCCAATTCATGTTGTGCTCGCTGGTTCCGTTCCTGATGCTCGGAATCACAGCCTTGTTCCGGCTGAAGGATCGGACGACTTATCTGCTGATCTGGCTATCAGCCTGCCTGCTGCTGCTGCAGGTGCTCCTGATGCGCTGGAACGTTGTCATCGGCGGACAGTTGGTATCCAAATCCATGCGAGGATTTACCGATTATTTTCCGGGCATCTGGGAAAAAGAGGGGCTGATCACAGCCGCCGTAATCTTCACCATGCCTTTCGTTCTCCTGTATGTCTTTCACCGCTTTGTTTCATTGTTCCCTGACGTGAAAAAAAACCAACCACCCTTAACTGAAGTTTAAATGTACGGAATTCAAGGTCAAATGAATACAGGACAATCTACAGGCAGGGACCGGAGCCGGGGATGGATTATTCTGGCGCTGGCATGTCTGCTCTCAAGCTCCACACGCACACTTGGCGCGACGATCTCGAATAGCGATTGTATGGTTTGTCATGACGATCCTGCGCTCGCACGGGTCGTGGCAGGCAAAACCAATTCGCTGCAGGTGACGGAAAATGAGCTGAAAAAATCCGTCCATGCGCAGCTTGCCTGCACAGACTGTCACGCCGGCATCAAGGAATTGCCTCACGCCGACAAATTGCCTGCGCCACAGTGCGGCAGTTGCCATGACGATGTGGCCAAACAGTATTCCACAAGTATTCACGGCGTGAGCCAGCGCATGGGCGCATCGGGGGCGGCGAATTGCTTTGACTGCCACGGGTCGCACAAAATCGTGCCTGTCAAACAAGGTGACTCGCCCGTCTTCAAATTCAATTTACCGGCAACTTGCGCGCGCTGCCACAGCAACCCGAACCTGACGACCGAGTATCGCATGAAGTTTCCGCAGGCGGCGGCGCAATACATGGAAAGCATCCATGGACGTGCCTTGATCAAACTGGGCCTGATTGTGGCGCCATCCTGTAACGACTGCCATGGCGTCCATAACATTCGCCGCAGCGTGGACCGCGATTCGCCGATTAACCACGCCCACATTGCCGGCACCTGCGGCAAGTGCCACGTCGGCGTTGAGAAAACCTATCTTAAGAGCGTGCACGGACAACTTCTGGCCAAGGGCGACGCCCGTGGACCCGTCTGCACGGACTGTCATACCGCGCACCAGATCGAAACGCAGGTGGGCGGGCATCACAAGGCGGCCAGCGACCAGCGTTGCGGAAAATGCCATCAGGACCGCCTGAAAAACTACATGGAAACGTATCACGGCAAAGCCATCGTGCTGGGCACCTCTCATGAAGCTCCTGAAGTGGCGGCCTGCTATGACTGCCACGGGCACCACGATGTGCTTCCAACTGCGAATCCGGAGTCCCGCCTGTCCGCATCCAACATCCTGCAAACCTGCCAGCAATGCCACAAAGGCGCCACAGCAAAGTTCACAGAATACGTGCCGCATGCCGATCCGACAGATAGCCAGCACTACCCTCTGCTGCATTTCGTTTTTATCTCAATGACAGGATTGTTGATCGGAACTTTTGCCTTCTTCGGGTTGCATACTGCCCTTTGGCTGCTCCGCTCTGGCTACTTGTACCTGCACGACTCGAAAACCTTCCGGGAAGCTAAAATCAGCACCCAGGTGGGCGATCAGTGGTTTGTGCGTTTTTCCCCGTTCGAAAGAATGCTGCACATCATGGTCGTCACCAGCTTCCTCCTGCTGGTGGTAACCGGAATGCCCCTGAAATTTCATTATACCGAGTGGGCCAAGGTGATATTCAACATCATGGGCGGTGCGCAGGTCGCCCGCTCGCTGCATCATTTCGCGGCCATCATCACGTTCCTGTACTTCAGCCTGCACCTGACAGATCGCATCCGCGCATCCTGGCTGGGCCGTGGCTGCCTGCTGGATCCCGTAACCGGCCGGTTCCAATTCAAGCGCCTGATCTCGGTTTTATTCGGTCCTGACTCCATGATCCCAAACATGAACGACTGGCGGGAATTCATCGCCCACCAAAAGTGGTTCTTCGGGAAAGGACCCCGTCCACAGTTCGACCGCTGGACATACTGGGAGAAATTTGACTATCTCGCGGTCTTCTGGGGCGTCGCCATGATCGGCGCCTCCGGATTAATCATGTGGTTCCCGCTGTTCTTTACCCGGTTCATGCCGGGCTGGGTGATTAATGTGGCCATGATCGTGCATTCTGACGAGGCGCTGCTGGCCGCGGGCTTCATTTTTACATTCCATTTCTTTAACACGCATTTCAGAATCGAGAAGTTCCCAATGGATACCGTGATCTTCTCAGGGCGTATTTCCAAGGCTGAAATGCTGCACGAACGCAAGCAATGGCATGACCGTCTTGCAGCCACAGGTGAACTCGAGAATTATCGGGTGCATGATGAATGGACACGCTGGAAAGATATCGCCAGAACCTTCGGCTACCTGTTCTTCGGTACCGGCATTATATTGTTGGTGCTGATTGTGATAGCCATGACCACACGCCTGCTGCATTAGGCTTGTTGAAGGAAGTACTTATGCGCTGTTTGAAATACTGCCTGATTATGGCAGGCCTGCTTGCCGTACTGCTGACGCGGGGCGCGCTGGCCCTCGACAACAGCGACTGCTTCGCCTGCCACGAGGATAAAGCGCTGGCTAAGACCAATGCGGCCGGACAGCCCGTCGCGCTGTTCGTGGATGGGAATAAGTTTGCGAAATCCATTCATGCCAAGCACCTGTGCGTAAGTTGTCATTCCGACATAACCGACCTGCCGCATCCGGAACCATTTACCGCCAAGGCGGTCTCCTGCGCCCAGTGTCACCGCGTCGAAACGGAAATCTATCTGGGCAGCGATCACGGGCAGGCGGTTCATAAGGGCGTGCAGGGCGCGGCATCCTGCAAGGATTGCCACGGCAGCAACCACTATTTGCTGGATTACCGTAATCCCGCATCGCCTGTGTATCGCACCAATCTCCCCGCAACCTGCGGACGCTGCCATAACAATACTGCGGAAATGGAGAAGTATAATCTCCGCCAGCACAGCCCCGGACTCTCCTACGAGAAAAGCGTCCATGGCATCGCCTTACTGGAAAAAGGCGAGCTGAACGCGGCCAGTTGCGCAGACTGCCACAGCTCGCATGACCTGCACAGGTCCACCAATCCAGCCTCCAAGCTCTACTGGCAGAACGTTCCCGCAACTTGCGGAAAATGCCATGAAAACGTTGACCAGACCTACCTCCGCAGCGTTCACGGCAAGGCGGTCAAGGCCGGTGTGCGCGATGCGCCGGTCTGCACCGACTGCCACGGCGAACATACCATTGCCGCTGTGAAACTTGCCTCTTCCCGTGTCTCTCAGGCGAACATCCCCGGAACCTGCAACCAGTGTCATGCCGCGCAACGGATTGTGACCCAGTATCGTCTGCCTCCGAACGTGTCGATCACCTATGCGCAAAGTTTTCATGGCTTGGAGATGAAGGGTGGCAACCCGGCCGCTGCCAATTGTGCATCCTGCCACGGAGTGCACGACATCCTGCCATCCAGCGACCCCCGTTCCACGATCAATCCGGCCAATTTACCGCAGACCTGCGGAAAGTGTCATCCCGGCATCGGCGACCGGATGAGCTCGGATTTCTTCCGTGTCCATGCTCCGCCAGGCGCCGGAACTGGCAAACCGTGGGCTGTGAATTTTGTTTCCTGGGCCTACATCGCACTGATTGTTTTGATCATCGGCGGGATGGCAGGCTTTATCCTGCTCGATTATCTCCGCAAGACCCGCGAACACATACGCGCCGTAAAGGCCGGCGACGGCGAACTACGCATGACCGGTTGGATGCGCGTTCAGCACCACGCGTTAGTCATACTGTTCGTACTGTTGGCGTATACCGGCTTAGTGCATAAGTTCCCGGATGCCGTGCTGAGCTGGCCGTTTCATGCGATGCCTAACGGAAGCTTCATCCGCAGCATGATCCACCGTACCTGCGGCTGGGCGTTCGCCGTTTTTTTTCTAATCCATCTGGTCGCATTAACCTGCACCAGAAATGGGCGCACCAACTTGAAGGCCCTGTGGCCGGTCTGGGACGACGCTACCGATGCACTCGCCTTGTTTGCGCACAATCTCGGACTTCGCAAGACCCCGCCACCGCCACGCCGCTGGAACTACGCGGAGAAAGCCGAGTACTGGGCCCTGGTCTGGGGGTGGGTTGTAATGACCGTTACTGGCCTGATGCTGATCTTCTCTGAAACTGTATTGCGGTTGCTGCCGAAAGTCTGGCACGACCTGGCTCAGGTTATACACTACTATGAGGCGCTGTTGGCCGTTCTTGCGATTCTGGTCTGGCACTTTTATTGGGTGATTTTTGATCCTCACGAGTACCCGATGAACACCTCTTGGTTGACCGGCAAGAAGGCGCCGCATCCGCCGCACACGCCCGAACCGCCAACCACATCGCCGGAATGAAAATGCGACGAAAACGCCGGCTTGAAAATGCATTATATTGCGCTACTGCTTAGGCGGGAATGGTTCAGGAGGCAGGCGCGCCACTGGGGCGTAGTGGCCGGATGGAAGAGAGCGT
>JBAXJV010000045.1:0-12704 GCA_037137675.1 bacterium
CCAAGGCTTTCGAGCTGGTCAAGGTCCAGGCGGAGGGTGTGTCCAAAGGAGACAGGACCACGGTCCCGGCAGGTGGCTGGTCCAACGGAAACGCCCGTTTTCCTGCGGTCACGGCGGTGGCCGTGTTCAGCGCGGTCACGTAGGTCACTTCATCGGAGGCATCCACCCTGAGCTCGCCGTTGACTATGGCCGTCTGGCGGGTCTTGCCGTAAAGCCCGTCAATCGTCACCGGTCCGTCCCCGGGAAATTTCAGAAGCATCTCGCACGTGCCCCGCGGCGTCCACAGGGCGTACACGCGCTCATCCCCCCGCGCGAACTCCAGCGCATAGGCCGTGTGCGATCCGGTGGGCACCCGGCGCACCAGTTTCACGCAGTCCAGCACCCTGGTCATCGTGGCAATGGCCACGTACTGCGGCTGCGGATAGAGCAGGGGGGATCGCCTCAGAAGCGCATCCCCGCCCCAGCGTGTATGATAATAGCCGTTGACGTTCTCGCTGATCACTCCCACGCCGACATACGGGTAGCCCCAGGCGAGACCCACCAGCGAATCGCGGATGACGTACTTCGCGATCATTTCCTGGCTCATCCCGTAGTTCCCGCGGCCGCCCGATTCATAGCAATCTGAGGGCGGCGCCTTGCAGCCGTACTTGAGGCCGGTCTGCCGGATGGTCCATGACGCCTCGTGCCGTTCCGGCGGCATGGTGTCCTTCGCAAAGTATCCGATCAACCGCTCCATGCCAAGGCCATCGATCCGGTCAGGCGGCAGTCCGCCGCGCAGCAACTGGGAGATCAACGCGCCGGACCAGCCGGAGTTGCCCACGATGATCTTCAGCTCAGGAAATTTCGCGCGCAGCAAGGTGCTGATCATTTTGGCTTTCTCGATGAGGCCAAAGGAGGTCAGCGGGTCGGGTTCGCCTCCCCAGGCTTCCGGAGCCATGGAAGAGTCGTAGGACTCATGGAAGATCATGGCCAGTTTACTGTTGGGGAACTTATCCCGGCACTCGCGAACCTTCGCTTCGTAATCCTTGAACCACTCCGCCGTGGTCTGCGCTGGCGAGCCCGGGGGGCGATAACTGTTCAGCCATGGAATCATGTCAATGGTGACTTTCCACGGCTTCATGATCTCTTCGCTGCCGCAGGTTTGAGTCGTGCGGCGGATCCCCGCCTTGAACAACAGGGGCCCGATGATTGTCGGGTCCGTCATGTGGCTGTGACAATACTGCTGCCACCAGCAGCCGAAAGGCGATTCGTATCCCGCCTTGCGCGTGTCCTGCGGCAATTGGGCAAAGGCCGCAGTGTGTGCGAGCAGGAACCGGGCCTTCCCGTCGTGGAGACTGAACACCACCCGATACCAGCCGGGGTCGGTCATCTTGAGCGACACGGGTAGTTCCTGCGGCTGGTCTTTCTCCGCAAAACTGTATTGGCGTTCCCCTGATGCAACCTTCCTGCCCCGGACGTCCTCAACATCCCACCGCAAGACCACCGTGCCGGCCGCAAGCGGACGCAGTGCCACTTTCATCTCCGGTTGCTCATCGTTATGAAAGACGCTCCCCTGCACAACCTGTTTCACTTCCATCGCTACCGGACTCTCTTCCAGCGTAACGGCAAAAACATGCACGCCGCTCTTCGAATTGCGGGCCAACCCCAACAGTTCAAAATCCAGCCGCTCCGCCGCCCAGTCGGAATACAGCACATCCTGGATTTCCGAGCTGTTCAAGCTGACTTCCGCCAGCCAGAGCGGAACCGTTCTTTTTCCGTCTTTGTCGCTGTAATTGACGCTGCCCACACACCAGAGATTGCTGCTGCCGACGCCCGCCTTCGGTGGCAAGTTCACCCGTGTGGTTATAATGGCGTTGCCCGTGCCGCCATTGCGATAGCGTGTCAGCCGGACATTGAAAGCAGGCTCCTTCGCCGGTCCGTCTTCGGTCGCGCACAGTATCCAGGCCCTGGTATAGGGCGCGACCGGCACGGACATCAAGAGCGCCTCCGGCATGCCCTCGAAGGCGCTGCGCTCATGGTAGCGGGCGAAACCGGAGGTATCGATAGTGTTAGGGGGCGAAACATCCCGCACGCAACCGACGTCGGCATTGGCGCCGCCGGTCTCGATCTTCAGGGGAACCGCCTGCGATTTCATCGCCGCCCCGGACATGTTCAGGACGGCGTTCGACATGAGGCCAGGCCGGTTCAGGCTCCGCAGCATATCCAGAATTAACCATTGCTCATGCCGGCTGGCAGGCAGGTATTCCACCTTCGACTCCATTGGCAGAGGGAAAAGCACCTCTTTCAAGCGCCCCGCCCCTTTTAGATGGCCAACTAAATTGCCATCCAGCCACACATTCACCCCATCCATGACTAATTGCAAAGACAGGAGGAAGCGATGGCTGGATGCAGCCGGCAGCGAGTACCACCTGCTCCGCAATTGCACCTGTTCCGATTCGCTGTAGAAATTCGGATTCGGCCGTATGAAGTAACTGACTCCCAGCGCCGGGATTTCCAGGCAGGCATCCGGGAGGCTTTTTTTTACGCTGTCTTCGGGGCTTGCACCTGGCGATTTATCATTCAGCGTGTAGGGCCCGGCGCCTATACTGAAGCGGGCCTCTGTTTTTTTTCCGTTCTCCCAGACAAGCGTCATGTTTAATCCGGCAGCATCCTCGCCTGCACAAAACGAAAGCCTGACTTCGCCGGCATCCGGCGGAACAGGTATCCGGCGCGCTACAGGTGCATCAAACTCCGTCGTGCCATGGTCGGTTACAGCGCCGATGTCGTCGGATAATGACGGAAGGTTCTGGCCCGGCTCACAGGCCACCGGAAATGTCGCTGCAAAGGCGGACGCGACTAGCGCCGACCTGAAAAAGATGGATGCAGGGTTCATGGTTCGGGATTCAGGCCGGCTCAATCAGGACTGAGGTGGAGATGGAGCGCGGACGGGTTGACATTTCAGCCTTTTGCAATTAGAGCAGCGCATGCCTCTTGTTAGTCTCAAGAAATTCAATTCCCCTCAGCATAAACCTTGATGTCTGATAAAGGGCGGAGATATTTGTCGCGCAAAGCTGCGGTAATGCCGTGATTCTCGATGATCTCACGATAAAAGCCGGCGCTCGGCTTGAGCGTGCGCTTGAAGGTTTCAAAATCCACGTGCACCAGTCCGAAGCGGGGCTTGAACGATCCCCATTCGTAGTTGTCCATCACCGACCAGTGGATATAACCGCGCACATCCGCCCCCAGCTTCATGCTTTCGCGCAGGGCGCAGAGGTGGCGAGCCAGATAAATAATGCGCAGGCGGTCGTCATCGCAGCAGCAGCCGTTTTCGCAAATATAAATCGGACGGTCCGTGAACCGCGGCAGGTGCTGCACGAATCCATCCGGATAAAATTCCTCAAGATATATGCTTGCATCGATCATGTTGACGCGATCGAACGGGAAGCGCGGCGCGCTGAAAAATTTGGTCCGCGCGCTCGCCATGTGCCGGGTATAATAGTTGATCGCCCAGTAATCTATGCTGCCCTTGACCTCCTCTGAAGACTCCGCGTCGGTATATGGAAGCACCAGCTCGCCGGTTTTAATGGCGTGAATGAAAAATTCGTTCTGACACCAGTCCAGAACCTCTGCCGCCGCCCGGTCCATGGGATCAAAGCTGCGCTGCGGCTGCCAGTGGACCAGCGCATGCGTGCTGCTGACCGGCGCTTTCGAGTACTGTTTTACGACATGGTATCCGCGCGCATGGGCCAGCAGCAGGTTCTTGTACAAAGGGAAGGCCGGCGGATTGATGCCGTGATTATTGAACTCGTTCATAACCACCCATAAATGCACGTAATCCTTGATTTTCGGCACAAGATAGTTCAGGTGCTTTTCAAAGTATTTTATGTTCTCACGTTTCTCAAAACCACCGCGCGCTTCAAACCACTGCGGGTGCGACCAATGGTGCAAAGTCAGGCAGACTTTTATGCCTTTGCGGTTAAGCCGCTCAAGAATATCGATATACCGCGCCAGCGCGGCTTCGTCATGGCGCCCTTCCTCGGGCTCTATCCGGGACCATTCCAGCGACATGCGGTAAACCTGAAGCTTCATCCCGGCGAAGATCTCGATATCTTCGCGATATAGCTCCCAGTGATTGCAGGTTTTTCCGGACTTAACCGGAAAATTAGGGCTGCCGTCGCGCTCCATTTGATTGTACTGGCTGTGGATATTGTCGCCCTCGATCTGGTGCCCGGCTCCGCCGGCGCCCCAGAGAAACGATTCGGGAAACAAGACCTCTTTCATCGCAAGCGTTGTAAACACAGTTTCTCCTCAAGTTATGGTTGACGACTGGCGCACGACATTGAACGCAGAGTTGTTAGCACCCTGCCACCGTAAAATAGGGCGTCATCGCAGGATGCCAAAGTTGTCACTCCCGTTGAGATCGTCACGCCGGGAGCTAAGGCAATATTTTGCCCGCGGTTAATGAATCCTTATCATTAGCATCCCATAGGGACGCCAAGCCTGCAGCCCATCCACCTGAACTGTCTCATGCTTACGAATACACCGTCAACCCTCGTTTTATGGCTGTCTTGAAGGCGGTCAAAATAGGTGTCGCGACTCTTTGAAAATGTCAAAATAGGTTGCTACACAAGGGACTATTTCTTACTTTAACCGAAGCCTCGTCCGGTACATGCGGGGACGTTCGACGAGTGAATTCTGTTTTGAGCCGTCGAGGCGGGCCCTGTTCAGGGATCCGCAAAAATAACGGCTGAACAATTTATCAGGAAAGAGTCAGACAAATGAAAAGCGATGAAATCAAGCTTGGGCTGATTGGCTTGGGCGCGCGCGCGGAAACACTGCTCGTCTCACTGTTTGCCGCCAGGGACATCAACGTGACAGCTGTCTGCGACCTGTCCAGCAAAGCCGCAGACAAAATTAAAGGCATTTTTGCCAGGAACGGGCGTAAACCTCCCGACGCTTACACGGACTATCGGGACCTGTTGCAACGCGACGACGTCGAGGCGGTCATGATTTCAACCTCCTGGAACTCCCACCTGCCCATCGCAACCGCCGCCCTGAAGGCTGGCAAGTATGCCGCCTTTGAAGTCGGCGGTGCCTCTTCGACTGATGAGCTCTGGGAACTGGTGCGCGCCTCTGAGCAAACCGGCACCCCCTGCATGATGCTTGAGAACTGCTGCTACGGCAGAAACGAACTCATGGTCCTGAACATGGTCAGGCAGGGGCTCTTCGGAGAGCTGATCCATTGTTCAGGAGGCTACGAGCACGAGATGAGAGAGCCCCTCGCCCTTAATGTGGAGCGTGGCTTTGAACGGGCCCTTCAGAACCGGCATCGAAACGGCGACCTGTATCCGACCCACGAACTGGGCCCCATCGCGAAGATCCTGGGCATCAACCGCGGCAATCGCTTCCTGAGCCTGACCTCCACCGCCTCCAAGTCCCGCGCCCTTGGCCTTTGCGCCCGGGCACACTATGGAGCGGGCACGCCCTGCGGCGACATGGTCTTCAACAAGGGCGACGTGGTCACCACGGTCATCAAGTGCGCAGGCGGGGAAACCATCACGCTGACCCACGGCGTGTCGCTTCCGCGGCCATACTCCCGCAACGGTCGCGTACAGGGCACCAAGGGCATCTGGCTCGAGGAGGCCAACGGTATCTTCATTGACGGCGTCAGCCCCACCATTGAGGAAATAGATCCCGCCGGCAACCCGTACACCACTCACAAATGGGACTCCGTTGAAAGCTTCTACGACAAGTACGATCACCCACTCTGGCGGGACTACAAGAACAACACAGTCGGTGGACATGGCGGCATGGACTGGCTGGTCATCCAGGCTTTCATAGACGCCGTCCGCAACAAAACCGCCACCCCCATCGATGTTTACGATTGCGCGGCATGGATGAGCGTCACCTGTCTCTCGGAGCAGTCGGTCGCCACGGGCAGCATGCCGGTGGCCTTCCCGGATTTCACGAACGGCAAATGGATAAACAGGCAGCCGGCACCGGCCAGTAAATGGGCGCTGGACACTGTACATGGTCTTCCGATAATCGCTTGCGCACAAGACATAAGCGGCTTATGATGAATGAAGAATGAAGCAAGTACCACGGGAAGTCAGCGCGTATCTCGCTGCAATCGGACGCCTGGGTGGGGTGAAGAGTCGCCGTCGCCTTTCTTCCGAGACCGCGCACAACATGGTTCGCGTGCGCGAGGCGCGGCGGATATTTCGAAAGTTCTATGCCCAATGTTTCTGGTTCATGCGGCAGGACATGGTCGTGACGATCGAGGATATCCCCGAGCTCGTGCGCGGTCTGCGACAAAACGGAGGGCGGCAGGGGTTCCTTCTTGCCGCAAAGCTATGCCGATAAGCGATATCCAGGCCGAAGTGCTCCGGCGCATCGCCGCGAACCGTAGCCCGGAGAGTTATCTCGCCGGAGCTACGGTGCTTCATCGCGCTCGCCACAGTCCCCGTTTCTCGCAGGATATCGATTTGTTCCACGATGTGGAAGACAGCGTGGCCAGCTGTGCAGGGCAGGATGCGGTCACACTTGTCGGCGCCGGCTACGGATTCGAATGGCTGCTGCGCACGCCCACGTTCCATCGCGCCATCGTGACCGTAAACGAAGGGAAGGTGAAGGTCGAATGGGCCCAGGACAGTGCCTTCCGGTTCTTTCCCGTGCAGAAGGACGCGTTCTGTGGGTACCGCTTGCACGACGCCGACGCGGCAACCAACAAGATGCTGGCTCTGGCGGGCCGGAACGAGATCCGCGACTTTGTAGATCTGATGCACCTCCATGAAACGTATCTGACGCTGGGGGCACTGGCCTGGGCCGCCTGCGGGAAAGATCCCGGCTTCACGCCTGAGTTCCTGCTGGATCAGGCAGGTCGTCACACCGCCTACACACAGGCCGATCTCGATCGTCTGCAATTGCGAATCCCTCTTGACCTGAAAGTGATGAAACGGAATTGGCTGACCGCGCTGGACGAAGCCCGCATTCTGGTGACATCGCTCCCCCCCGATGACATCGGGAGCCTCTATCTTCGGCAGCATCAGATCCCCGTGAACCCGGACCCGACTGCGGCGGACTTCCCGGCCCTGATCCGCCATCGGGGTTCCATCCGGGGCGCTTGGCCAACGATTACTCCGTATTCCGCGCCCGGTGGGACGTGAAATAGCCCAACTGCTAGGCGCACGGCTTGAGAGGAGATGGGCGTCAACCGCTTCCGTTAACGCTATTCTTGATTGATCTTCTCGCCCGGCTTCAGGGTCACTGTGTTCAAAATTCTGAATTCAGCAGGCGCCAGTTCGATCGGATCGACGTCGCCGAATTGGTGCAGGATGCAGCGTCGGGGATTCTTGAAGTCAATATTCTGCAGGCAGATCTTTCCGGCGTCGGGAAAATAGGAATAGGCGATGTACTCGCTGTCGGCGTCCAGATTGGTAAAGTCCTGCCCGGTGATCCAGACGTGTCCGCGGGAAATCCGCGCGATGTAGCCGTAGAGCAGGCCCATCAGCCCCTTGGAATCCACGGTGCAACCCGGGCCGTCATCGGTGTTGAGCGCGCCGGGATAGGCCCACGAGTTGATGAAGAACACTTCGCCCTTGCCGGACTTGCACCGTAAAATGAAGGGGCGGGACTCCTCGTCATCAGCGGCCAGCACTTCAATGCGGGAGGGATCGGCAATCTCGATCCTGCCCAGCGCACACCCGATGATGCCGTAGCGACGGGGAATGGCCAAGCCCATGGCATTGGGGGTCAGTTCGGGCCCCGTCGCCCAATAGAAACGATCGCCCTGCCCTGTCACTTTCAAGCCGCACAGTTCGGAGAAGTCGCCACCATTGACCAGGTCTTCCACGCCGTATTGATGGTAGTTGCGCGATACGTTCGTGGACAGGTGCGGAATGGCCAGGCACAACCTGCCGCCGGCTTTCACATAGTCTACGAGAACGGCATATTGCTTTGCGGAGCAGGTGTTCCATCCGGAAAAGATCAGCGCTTTATAGTTCGCCTTCAGGAACGCCGCGTCGATCTGATCGTTAGCAAAGCTGACAATATCCACCATGCCATAGGGGGATCCGGACACGTGGAAATTCTTGTTGGGAGCCAGGACTGGCGGACGAGGATAGAAAACGGATTTGACGATATCCCAGCCGCGTTCGGGATCGCCCTCGTACCAGTCGGGGTTGCGCTGCGCCAGACGAAACGCGCCGGCAATGGCATTGTTGGGCGCGAATTCACCACCGCAAATATCATAATTGCCCTTGGCGACTGCCACCGTGGCTTCCGGCTGGCCGGCGGGAGCCGGGTTCGCCTTAACGAAGTCATAGAAGCCGGAAATCTCCTTCCGGTATTTGGCGGCCGTCGGCGACCGGTAGTCTATGTTGCAGAACAGTTTACGCGCCTCCTCGATATGGAGATCAACAAACTCCTGGCCGGTGTGGTGAATTCCCGGCGGATCGCCGATCACGCGGGGCATCGTGTGCATGGGCGAATCCGGGCAAAGCGAGGATTGCAGAGCCCAGTTGCCGCTCTCGTTGATGATCAGCTTGGCTCCGCTCAGATACTTCAGGTAGAGCGACGCCTTGAAAAGCGGGAACTTGAGCGGGTTTTTTTGCGGCAGCCAGGAATACCATTCGTGGGCCAGGTGGGAGCCCCACAGCGGCAAGTCGTATTGGCGGTAAAGGCCCCGCGAAATGGCCGACGCCATCAAGAGGTGGCGGAAGGCAAAATCTTCAGGAACGGGAACCTCCGCGCCGGCCGCGATTTCATAATCAATGTAGAAGTTGCTGCTCGTGGCCATGACATGGCCCCAGCCGGCTTTGTGCCGCTCATCCACGTGGGCGGCCACCTTGCGCATCAAGCCGTCAGCCATGTCCTTGAGCGTAATCTCGTCCAGCGTTTTGCCGAGGGGCAGATCCTGATCGTAGATGCCGAAGCTGTAGCGTTCGCCAAAATCATAGCCGAGATAGTGGTCTCCCAGCGACTTGAATTGGGCGGACACCCCGGCCTCCGCGTTGGAATAAAGGAAAGTGACGTACAGGCCTTGCGAAATTGCGGATTGCGCCATCTCCAGCAAGGTCTGGCCATTCTGCCAGAATTGGGCCGTGTTGCCCTGATTGTCCCTGACGATAAGATCAACTGTTTGCCTGGCCGTGGGATAATCCGGCGACCAATACGTGAATGCTTTTCCGGAGCACACCAGCCGGCCGGAATGTTCGTAAATGCCGGAGCCTAGAAACAGGCCGCACGCGGGAAGCTTCGTTTTGTTTTTCGCCATGGATCTCTCGCTTTCTTGTTCAGTGCCTCACTTGCCGGCGATTCGTCGCGCATCCAGGTAGTCGCGGCGCAGGTCCGCCACGATGTACTTGATGTTCATCCACGACGGAACCGCTTCAGCGTATAACAGCTCGACGTCCTCGTTTGTCATGCCGGGCTTGACCTTTTCCAGATACTTGCCGAGCTTGTCCTGGAGCGGCTTGACGGCTTCAAAATAGAACGGACGGTCGCCCAGTTCGGGATCCTGCCAGATCTCGACATATCCGTTCTGCGCGCTCAGCTCTTTCCGGTAGGCAGTGACCGCCTTGGAAATCAGCCGTCGCTTGATGGAGTTGACATTCGCCGGGGTCATGTTGGCGAACACCAGCGATCCGAAGCTGGACCGGTTATGCACCGATTGGCTTCCGCCCCACGAATAGCCGCCCTGTTCCCAGTGTATCGGCTCAAAGTCCCAAGCGTCGCCATTGTGCGGGATGGCATTGAAAAAAGCCTCCCACGACACCGTCAGGAGTGTGGCCACCCCGTTGTCGAGCATCTGGTGCTCGATCTTCGCCGTGTTCTCTTTCTGCCGGGCACGCCGGAAATTCTTGTTGTTGTACTGGGTGACAAAGTCATCGTTCATGCCGTTGGGTGGCATGTCGATCAGGTAGCAGTTATAGGGGGCATCGGCCCCGGCCGCGAGGTACGCTTCATACCCGCCCATGCCGACCAGGCCATCCGCCACATCCTTCGCCTTGGCCGTCGTCGCGAAAAAGAACAGCTTGATGCCATCCTCATCGCAGGTCGCCACAAATTCCGTGGGCACAAAGTCGGCATTCTTTTCGGTCACATTCCGCCCGGTGAGAGCCGCATCCGTTTCCAGGAGGAATTTGACATTGTCGCCATACTTGCGATTCAGCACGCCCCGGTTCTTCTTCTCCTTAAAGTACGAAGAACTCAAGAATCCCGTGATATCCTTCGGCGCCTTCTCGATGAAGGTGCACGGAAGCGAACGACGCTCGTCCTGCACCAGCATCTTGTCCCTCGCCGTGTACAGAGCCTTGGCGACAGTTTCATACCGCATATTCATAGCAGCCTTAGCCGCGACAAGCAGCGCTTCAGCCTGCCCTTTCATATCGTCGTCCTTGACATCACCCGCCTTGATCGTGGCATTCACCTTGTCGACGATCCCTGCTTCCCGGCCATTCGAATCGAGGATGGCCAGATACAACTGGTACTGGAACCGGGTCGGCGGCGGCACGTCCTTCGCTGCGAGAAGGTTGGTCGCCACGCTGCGCATGCCAGGCAGGTCGTGATGCCTTAGGTGCATGGCGAAGAGGTTCTCGCTGTTCTTGACGTAGTTACCCGGCGTCACCCGGGGGGATGCAAGCACGCGCCCAGTCACCCAGGCGAAGTACTCGTCGTTGTCCACTCGGCCAAGGATCGACCATTCGCCAGGCAGAAACTTCAAGTATAGATCCCAAGCCTTCGGGTCTTCGGCGATGAGGGCCGGGATATACTGCTCGGCGACTTCAGCGAGTTGCTTGTAGTTCTTCTTCTGGGCAACCATCGCCAGCAACTTCAGAACGGCTTCGGACCGGTCCTTGATGGTGTTCTTCTTGTCGGCGACCATCTCTTCGAACAGCTTCTTCGCCTGCTCCGGCTTGCCGTTCTCGGAATAGAAGTTCGCCAAACGAAGGGGCCCGGGATTCCCCGCGACGAGCAACTTCTCGGCCTCCTCGACCTTCTTCTGCCGAAGCAGGATGTCCACAATGCGCCCTTCGTTCCCGATCGCCCTGTACAGGGGAAGCGCCTGGTCGAATTCGAGCTCACGGTAGAGCGCGTCCGCCTTGTTCTTCCTGGCCGCAAGAAGCTCCGTGTCCTTCAAGTCGGGCAACTTGAGGGCGACGTCAAGCGTCGCATTGGCCCCGACAACATCCATGCGCTCAAGCTGGCAGTTCGCGAGCGCGGCGCAGGCGGCGATCCGGTTTTCATTGGATGCATCGGGCATCTCAATAATCTGCCGGTAGAGGGTCGCCGCCTTGTCGATCCCGTCCGTCGTATACGAAGCCCAAGTGCCCTTGA
Source organism: bacterium (assembly GCA_037137675.1). Lineage (GTDB taxonomy): Bacteria > Verrucomicrobiota > Kiritimatiellia > CAIKKV01 > CAIYGI01 > CAIYGI01. Next base: position 11,317 of record JBAXJV010000045.1, read on the forward strand.
AATTGCTGCTGAACCACATCGGGGCCTCTGTGTTCATGATCTTGATCTTCTGAACCGCGGAAAGCCCGGGAACGGCCAACGCCTTTTCATACTCGGCGGCGGCCGCATCGGTCCCTCCCTTGGCTGACAAGAGCCTTCCCAGATCCATGTGGGCGGCAACCCGCTGGTCCGGCGCAAGGTCGTCCGCAGCCAGAACCTTGGCATAGGCCGCGACGGATTCATCGGGCTTGTTCTGCTTGGCAATGGCCTGGGCTTCCTTCAAAAGAGCCAGCGTGGCTTCGCTGACCGCCGGCTTGGCCGCCGGATCCGCGGCCATGACTGCACCGCAGACAAACAGCATGGAGACTAGAGCGAAAGAATACTTGGCTTTCATTAGCGACACTCCCCCGGCAAACGCAAGCTGGTAAGTTTCAGTATGTAATTGATCATCTCGGCTCGAACCCCGTTGAGATCCATCTCGGCGCCATTCAGCAACGCGAGGTACTGGAGCGCCTTCTTTCCCTCCAGCATACGATCGGTGTTGCCTGAGGCCACGGCCTCCTGGACCAGCAGCTTGAGGTGGGTGGCATAGCGCATGTCATCAATACCTTCGCGGAACCCCTCCCATTGCAGCGTATCGACCAGCCCGCCCCGGTTGAGGTAGGCCAGGACCATGGGCTTGTACAGGTCATTCGCTAGATCGTTCCATGACCCCAGGGCAAACTCATAATTGTACACCATGCTCAAATTGCTGAGGTACCCGAGCAGGCCATGCTGACGGCGCACGAACTGCGGATTCTCCGAGCCTGTGTGCTGCGACGCATAGAAACCCACGTACTTGTCGCCGATCTCATTCCAGGGCCGAATACGCTCGACGGCGTCAGGTTCGCCGCCCATCGGGTGGACGCCATACGTGTACCCGCCCTTGTTCATGAGCGCCGCGTGCCCCGCGCACCCGACCTTGATTCCATAGTCTTCATAGTACTTGAAGGCGTTCCGGTGAGTGGCCACAAAAGCCGGGCCCTGCTCGTCCCCGTAGCCGGCCAGCAGATCCGTGTGCCCCACTAGTTTCATGTAGTATTCGGCGCATTTTTGTGCCCCCTCCTTGTACGCCATGTAGTGGTCGAACGAAAGACGCCCCCCGAAATTCAAGCCTGGCCATGGCATGAAACGTCTGCCACCGCCCTCCATGACCGGCTTTGTCGGCAGCCCCAACTCCTTGAGCAACGCGAAATTCTCCTCGTCCTGATCCACAACCGGGTTGAAGATGCCGTGATTGCGTTGGTTCACCAGGTATTGGCGATACTTCTCCCGGGCGAGTTTCTCATCGCCCCCGAAAAGCCCCTTCATCCCGGACAACGTCGTCCCGCCCATGACCGACACGAGGAAGTCCCGTTTCAAGTCAAAAT
>JBAXJV010000046.1:0-12673 GCA_037137675.1 bacterium
TTGGCGAACAGTGGCGATTGTGCTGGCCGTACTGGCGGGAGGCGCGAATCTGGTGCGCTGGCCATCGGCTTTTGCAATCACCAATGAAAAGGGCGCCGCAGAATGGATCAGTTCGGTAGCGGACCAGATGGGCACCGGGCGCTTGGTGGTGTTCGACTATTATCAGCACAGTGTTCCTTATGCGGCAGGATTGAAACAGCATGTACTGGGACTGAACGAGACTTCTCGCGATCACTGGCCGGAAGTGGCAAAATGGATCGGCTCGATCGCGAAAACCGGGCAGGTCTGGGTGGCAACTTCCTGGACGCCCTGCACGCTGGAAGAAGGCTTTCGTTTAGAGTCGGTATTTTCCAAAACTGGAAGTTTTCCAATTGTGAGGGCCAAAGCATTTTTCCCGGCGGAACCAGATGTCCGCGTGATGGAAAACCATTTCATGCAGGTGGTACCGCTGGTGCCGGGAAAAACAGGTGCGCAGAATAAAGTTCTAGATGGGAGCCCCATCGGGCTACGCGGCCCGTGGGGGAAAATCCGTCAGGGAGCGACCTGGTCCAGACAGGGCAGCGGAGTTGTCGGGCCGGTCCCGGGCAAGGGCGGACAGGTGGATTTCATTGTGGATTGCTCGTGGGCCCCACCGTTTGCTGAATGGACCAGGCAAGTTCTATTGGTAACACCGCCCTGGGGCGGCGCGGCTTTACGCCTGGAAGTTCCTGCCGGAGACCATGTTGTGCAAGGAACAGTGGCCCGCCCGGCGGATGATGGGGAACGGAACGCGACAGGCGTATATTCGGTTAGCGTGGAACGCCCTTACAATCCGGCGGAATACGGACTGCGCGGCTACGCCCCCGATCTTGGCGTGACGATCCGCCGGATTTCCATCCGGTAGTCATAAAGCACGCTCTGCAGCTTGCCGCAGAAGCGGAGTTGCGGTAGAAAAGAGCGCTGCCACACTACGGAGGACAGCCCGCGAGGGATTTGAACATGACCAAACAGCAACCGGAACAAAAAGATGCGGCCCTGCGCGAGCTCGTGCAGGTGCTGGCCGGTCTGCGCAATGAGCAAGAAGTGGACGACCTGCTCATGGCGCTGCTGACGCCTCGGGAACGGGAAAAGATCGCCCTGCGCTGGAAGCTGGTGCGGATGCTGGAATCCGGCCTGACGCAGCGGGCAATCGCCGGACAGTTGGGGGTTAGCCTGTGCAAGATCACGCGCGGTTCGCGGGAACTTAAAACAGGCCGTACGGGGTTTCGTCGCATCGTGCGCCGCAGTATGGAGCAGAAGGGTACGGACAATGTTTAAAGCGGTTTCAAATAAAGTGGATTTTCCGGCGCAGGAGCTGGAGACGCTGGCTTTCTGGCAGGCACATGACACCTTTGCAAAATCGCTTGCCGCCCGTCGCGGCGCGCCGGAATATGTCTTTTACGACGGACCTCCCTTCGCCACCGGCCTGCCGCATTACGGCCACCTGCTGGCCGGTACAATCAAGGATATCATCCCGCGCTACCAGACCATGCGCGGCCACTACGTCGAACGCCGCTTCGGCTGGGATTGTCACGGGCTGCCGATCGAAGCGCTCGCGCAAGAGCAGCTCGGACTCTCCGGCACCGGCGCAATCCGCGAAAAAGGCGTGGATATTTTCAACGAGACCTGCCGCTCGCTCGTGCTCAGGTACGTGACCGAGTGGCGCAAGACCGTCGCCCGCATGGGCCGATGGGTGGACTTCGACAACGACTACAAAACGATGGACCTCCCGTTTATGGAGACCATCTGGTGGGCGTTCAAGCAGCTCTGGGATCAGGGCCGTGTCTACAAGTCCTATCGCATCATGCCTTATTCCTGGAAGCTGACCACCCCGCTTTCAAATTTCGAGGCGGGCAGCAATTACCAGGACGTGCAGGATCCGACCGTAACGGTTCGCCTGCGGCTGACTTCCGGACCGCCGTCGCCCGCCTCAGGCGCAGCTACGGAAACTTGGTTTGCGCTGATCTGGACGACAACCCCATGGACGCTCCCGGCAAATCTGGCGGTTTGCGTCGGGCCTGACCTTGATTACATCGCCGTGCGCGACTTGAAGGAAAAGGCCGTCTACGTACTGGCTAAGGCGCGGCTGGATGCGGTTTATAAAAAGCCGGAAGAGTACGAAATCGTCGCAAACTTCAAGGGCAGCGCGATGGCGGGCTGGAAATATGAACCGCTGTTCCCCTATCTCAAGGACCAACCGGAGTCCTTCCAGATTCTTACTGATGGGTTTGTCAGCACCGAGGACGGCACAGGCCTGGTCCATATGGCACCAGCCTACGGCGAGGACGATTTCCGCGTCTGCAAAACCGCCGGCATTCCGCCGGTGGACCTGCTCGATGAAAATGCGGCATTCACTGCACGCGCGCCGGACTACGCCGGACAGTTCTGCAAGGACGCCGACAAAGCGATCATCCGGCGCCTGAAGGATGAGCACAAACTGGTGCATCAATCCACGATTGTCCACAGCTACCCCTTCTGCGAACGCACTGATACGCCGCTGATCTACCGCGCGATTGACGCTTGGTACGTCAGGGTCGAGGACCTGCACGACGACCTCGTCGCCAACAACGCCGAGGTCCACTGGATGCCGCAGGCGATCGGCGAAAAACGCTTCGGCAACTGGCTCAAGGAAGCCAAGGACTGGAACATCAGTCGCAACCGTTTCTGGGGCTCGTGCATTCCCGTCTGGGTCGCTGATGGTGACAAGGACGATACGATCTGCGTTGGATCGATCAGTGAACTCGAGGAGTTGAGCGGACAGAAGGTCACCGATCTACACAAGCATTTTGTGGACAAGATCACTTTCACAAAGAACGGCAAAACCTACCGCCGCACGCCGGAGGTGCTGGACTGCTGGTTTGAGAGCGGTGCGATGCCTTACGCGCAGCAGCACTATCCTTTCGAGAACAAGGCTCACTTCGAGGGCCATTTTCCGGCAGACTTCATCGCCGAAGGGCTAGACCAGACCCGTGGCTGGTTCTACACGCTGATGGTGCTTTCCACCGCGCTCTTCGGCAAGCCGGCTTTCCGGAATGTAATCGTTAACGGACTCGTGCTCGCTGCCGACGGGCGCAAGATGAGCAAACGGCTGAAAAATTATCCCGACCCTGCGAAACTCATTGAAACCTACGGCGCCGATGCGCTGCGCCTTTATCTGGTAAATTCGCCGGTTGTGCGCGCCGAAAGTCTGCGCTTTTCCGAGGCGGGCGTACAGGATCTGATGCGCCACATCCTGATTCCGCTCTGGAACGCGCACAGCTTTTTCGTGACCTACGCCAATGTGGACGGGTGGACGCCGAAGACGGGTGGTCGGGGTTCAGTGTTCGGGAAAGAAGGGGGCGGGCTCTTTGCCTCTCCTGAACACCGAACACCGAACACCGGGCGCTCAAAGGCGATGGCGGAGAACGGCGGGCAGCAGGAAAATCTTCTGGATCGCTGGATCCTCAGTTCACTTGAAGCACTCTGCGCCGAAGTCACGCTGGCGCTGGATGGTTACGACTTGCAGCGCGCCGTGCGGCCATTCGTAAGTTTCGTCGAGAATTTGACCAACTGGTACATCCGCCGCAGCCGGAGACGCTTCTGGAAATCGCAGGATGACGCCGACAAGGCCGAAGCTTACGCAACGCTCTACACCGTGCTGCTGACGCTATCAAAAATTGCCGCGCCCTTTACCCCCTTCGTAAGCGAGGCGATTTATCGCACTTTGCGCACGGATGAGATGCCGGAGTCGGTCCACCTCTGTGATTTTCCGCAGGGCGATAACTCCCGGCGCGACCTGGCGCTCGAACAGCGCATGGCGGATGTCATGACCGTGGTCGGGCTGGCCCGCGGCCTGCGCGCGGCGCACGACTTAAAGGTGCGACAGCCGCTGGCGCGGATCTGGATTGTCTGCCGTGACGCCGCGCGTCTGGCGGCCATCGCCGAACGGCAGGATCTGGTGCTCGACGAATTGAACGTCAAAGAGGCCTGCTTCCTCGAACGCGAAACGGGTTTTGCAACCGTCAAAGCCAAGGCCGATTTCCGCAAACTGGGGCCACGGCTGGGGCCCAGAATGAAACACGCCGCCGGCGCCATTGCCGCGCTTAAGACGGAACAGGTTGAGGCGCTGGCAGCTGGCACGTCGCTGACTCTTCAGCTCGATGGTGAGCCATTCGTGCTGGAACCTGGCGACATGATGATCGAGCACCTCCCGCACGAAGGTCATGTGGTGGCGGCCGAGGGCGGCTTTGTGGTGGCGCTGGACACCCAGCGCACACCGGCGCTGGAGTGCGAAGGACTTGCGCGCGAGTTTGTAAACAAAGTGCAGAACCTCCGCAAACTCGCCGACCTTGAAGTCACAACCCGAATACGGATGGAAATTTCCGGCGCGCCCGAAGTGCGTGCGGCGCTGGATGCGCATGGCGACTATGTGCGCACGGAGGTGCTGGCGGTAGCCTGCGAGTGGCGCGACGCCGCATCCGCCGAAGCCCAGCCCATGGAACTCAACGGTCACGCCTGCGCAATTCTGCTGACGCCGGTGTGAGCCACGCCGTCACCCTCCATTATCGTTGGTTATGTCGCCGCAGCCAGACAACGCCGCCGAAGGGCCTTCCGGAGGCACGGGTCATATCACGGGCGGTCTGTTGGAGACAAATCAGAGCTTCCAACTTACGGGCAAACGGCAGGGATGCCAGATGTCGCCGGGCGCGCGTCTTCGTTTCGCCAATCGCATCAAGCTTCATTGTATCTCCTCCATTTAGCCGCCAATTTATATAGGCCCAGAATATTTAGAAACAATGACTTATCGAACACAACGCCTTCATTGCCGACCAGCAAGTCCAGTTTGGCGCGATCCTTGGGACGATATAATTTCAACATAATGGCGGCCAGATATTCGGCGCGCAATATTCTGGTTTTCACGCCGCACACGGATACGGGCATGGCCTTATTCAAAGCCTCTTCCATCAACCCCGGCGAGGCCGGAATGAACTGAACGGGCACGCCGTTGAGGGTGACGCGATCTTCAGTGCCGAACTTGAAGCCCCATTCCTTGAGCCGCGCGAACACCGGCGAGGGATCGATCAACGTCCCTTCGCAGGGGAAACGGCACATAACATCGAAGTCGTAGGTCAAAACGGGCTCGGTGTAGTAAAGCGTGGCCACCCCGCCTGCAATGGCATATTCCAGGATAAGCCGCTCATGAAGGAGTTTATTGATTATCCGGAGCGGCTCGCCAAGAATGCCGCGCGTCATTGAGGAATCATTCGAGCTCATCTGCGTTGGGCCCTTTCAAATATTCGGTTCCAGTCGAGGCCGGCGCTCCTTTTCTCAATCCACGTCAGCTCGAGCTTGGGTTTGCGAATCATAATGCAAACATAAAGATCAAGTTTTAAGGTTGGAAACGGCTGCCATCAAAACTATTTTCTTCACACTTGGCGTATCGCCGTATTTATGACATTCAGCAACTCATAAGGCAGAACAATATGCATCATAATGAAGGTTGTCAAATCGCCCACATCCCTTCGATCAGAGTGCCATTGACCAGCAGGGCTGGATCAGGAAGTGCGGCGTGATTGCTCTCGTTGAAAACGTCCCATAGTGATGCTGGCGCAAGCTGGCTGGATTGTGTACAACGTGGCGCATGCAACACGCCGCCGCCGACTGGATTCGCACACTGAAGTTGCAGCCGCACCCTGAGGGCGGCTGGTATGCGGAAACCTACCGCGCCGCTGACACCTGGCCTGCCAGGGCCCTGCCCGCTCGCTACCGCAGTTCCCGCGCCGCCTCCACAGCCATCTATTTTCTGCTCGAAGGGCGGCAGATTTCCGCGCTGCACCGGATGGTTTCGGATGAGATCTGGTTTTTTCACGCCGGCTCCACGTTGCGACTGGATCTGATCGGTCCCGCTGGCGAGGCGCGTGTGATGCGCCTGGGCTTGCGGCCCGGTTGCGACAACTGCCTGCCGCAGGCCCTGATTCCAAAAGACTGGTGGTTCGGTGCGCGCATTGAGAGCGGACGCGGATTCGCGCTGGTTTCCTGCACGGTCGCGCCGGGTTTCGACTTTGCCGATTTCGAACTCGGACAGCGTGCCGCGCTGCTGGCCAGCCACCCCGCCCACGCCAGCGTCATCCGCGCCCTGACATCTCCCTGATCCGGCTGGTTCGTTACAGCGCCAGAAGCTCCAGAATCTCCTCCATCGAGAGATGATTGACGATGGCGCCATCCTGGGAAAGCATGGCCTGAATCAGGGATTTCTTGCGTTGCTGCAAGGCCAACACTTTTTCCTCAACCGTGCCGCGGGTGATCAGCTTTACGCTGTACACCGTGCGCTTCTGGCCGATGCGATGGGCGCGGTCGGTGGCCTGATCTTCCACGGCCGGATTCCACCATGGATCAAAGTGCACAACCATGTCGGCGCCGGTCAGGTTCAGTCCGGTGCCGCCGGCCTTGAGGCTGATCAGAAAGACCGGAATGCTGCGGTTGCCGTTGAATTCATGCACCACCTTCTGGCGCTCTTTGGTGGAACCGTCAAGATAGCAGTAGGTCAAGTGGCGGCGTTCCAGCTCCTGCCGTAAAATCTGAAGCATCGTGACAAACTGGCTGAAGACCAGCACCCGGTGTCCGCCATCCACGGCCTCGTCGAGCAGTTCGAAGAAGAGCTCCATTTTGGCCGAGGGATGCGCGGCTTTGAGGTTGGGCAAGTGCAGCAGGTCGAGATGACAGCAAACCTGGCGCAGGCGCAGCAAGGTCTTCAGCACTTCCATGCGCGACCGTTCCAGCCCCTGCTTCGCCACGAGGTCGGTGATCTTCTGACGCGCCGAGGCAAGCAGCTCAGCGTAAACCGCCTTCTGATCGCTGCTGAGCGTACATTGCGCAATACGTTCGATACGCGGCGGAAGATCGCGGGCCACGTCGGCCTTGAGCCGCCGCAGCAGAAAAGGCTGCAGCTTGCGCCGCAGTTTAAGCTGGGCTGCCTCGCCATCCATGTCGCCGCCGGCTATAGGCAGTTCGTAGTTGCGCCGGAAATTTTCGTGCGACCCGAGGTAACCCGGCATCAGAAAGTCCATAATGGACCAGAGATCGGAAACGCTGTTTTCCAGCGGCGTACCGGTCAGCACCAGCCGGTGCTTGGCGTGGATTTGCTTAACCGTGACCGCGTTCTGGGTGGAACGGTTTTTGATGTGCTGCGCTTCATCCAGCACGACCACGGCGTATTCATGCTGCAAGTGGCGCTCGATGTCGCGGCGCAGCAGAGCGTATGACGTGATCACAAGATCGGCCTGCGGCATGTCGCGCCAGAGCATATGGCGCTCGCTGCCGCTGATTGCCAGAACCTTCATGCCCGGCAGAAAACGCTGCGCCTCCTCAGCCCAATTGTCCACCAGACTGGTCGGGCAAACGATCAGCGTGGGTCGTCCCCGGGCCATCGCGTTGACGCGCTCCAGGCGCAGCCAGGCCAGCGCCTGCACAGTTTTACCGAGCCCCATTTCGTCGGCCAGAATACCGGCGAAGCCGTTGCCTTCAATGAATCGCAGCCAGCGCACGCCATCTTTCTGGTAGGGGCGCAGCACATTCTCCAAACCGTCAGGCATGTCGATAGTCTCGGGCTCGCGCAAGCGGGTCATTTGTTCCGCCGCAACGCGCCAGTCGGGCGGCGACTCGATGTCCACCCCGTCCAGAGCGTTCAGGGAAGTCTGCACATAGGCGGCGTAGATCATCGGCATGCGGAAGGTGCCCGGCCGCTCGCCGGCCTCGCCGCCGCAATCGCGGAACACGTCCATCAGCGCGTTGATCGCCTGAGCATCGAGCAGTGTCGGACTTTTCCCGGGTGTGCCGAGGAACGATTCGTCCTTGCGCAGTGCGCGCTGAATATCGATAGATGACAGCGAGGCGCCAGCGCGGTTTTCGAAATCAAAACCCACTTCGAACCAGTCCTGGCCCGCCGGCGCGTTAATTCGAACAACCGGCGTGGCGTAATCCGCATCCTCGGCGAAACCCGCCACACGGCCTTCCAGTTCAACGTGCCAGCCAAACCGGCGCAGGGCGGGCATCTGGCTGCCGATGAAATTGAGCACTTCGCGGGTGCCGATAATAGCCTCAAGCTTGTCGCCTCTTTCGCCGCCCTTGAATCCATGCCGGACAAGCAGCGCCAGGGCGGCCTGTTCGGCCGGCAGATTGCGCACGGTGTAACGCATCAAATCGTGCTCGTCGGGAATCGCGAAGTGGCTGACCGGGTCGGGCTTGTTGGCTACCAGCGTGTAGCCGTTGTACTGGGCAAAAAGCGTGGCTGCCAGCGATGCCGGACTGCCCCGCACACGCATCTTGAAGCGTGGCATGGCCGGCTCAATGGTGAAAAGGTCGGACGACAAATCGCTCGCCACGCGCAGAAAACGGCTGAGAAATGGCAGCTCGGTTTGCATGAAGCCCGGCACGGAGGGGCGGGCAATGTGAATCGAGCCCTGGTAAACCTGCCGCACCGGCCCTGGCAACAGCGCCTCCAGCGGCCAGAGATAGTCATGCCCGACGATCCATCCCGCCTTGGCTGCGATCAAATAGAGCGGCGCTGCAGATGCATCGCTCTCCGGTTCCAGCGGACGCTCGGTGTGAATGCGCAGCAGCAACTCGCCGTTCTCAGGGTTGAGATCGAGCTTGAGAATCGAAGCCAGCGGCGTCGTGGCAATTGTGAGCGTCGCGTGGCGTTCGGCGTCGCCGATTGTACGACCCCGGAAAATCTCGATCAGGTTGACAAGGTCATCGAGCGAAACTTCGACCCGCCCCGTCGCCGGTCCGGCCACGATGTCCTCCAGCACGAAAAGCGCCGCCTCGTCGGTCGGTCCGAAAGCCAGCGGCACGTCTCGCGGAACGAGGTCCAGCGGCAGTTCGGATTCTCCCCAGACCGCCGTGGCGAGCAGCGCAACTCGCTGTCCCGTACGGGCGGCCTCGCGCCAGCCATCTCCCAGCGTGAGCCGCACAGAGGCGCGCACGGCGCCCGGCTCCCCCGGTTTTACGCGGCGGATGTAAGCGGCGTCGCGTATGCGGGTGACCGTGGCTGTGGCGTGCGCCTGCTCTTCCACCCGCATCCGTTCACGCGCAGGATCGTCATGCGCCTTCAGTAACTGCAGGCAGACCGCCACGGCATGGGAGCAAATAATGCCGCGCTCCCGGCTGTCACGGCAGGGGCAAAGATTTTCCACCGTGCGGTCGTTCATGATACGCAGCCCGGTCTTGAGCGGCCGGTTGCTCCAAAGAATCGTGCCGGTGATGCGCGGCGGCGTCCAGAGCGCCTCCCGCACCAGACCTCGCTCGAAAAGTGTGGTGGCATCCCGGAAAACCGGTTGTCCGGCCCAGTCGAGGAGAATCTTGCGTGTAATCGGCAAAGCCATGTGTAGCTCACAAACTCAGGAAGCAGCCCCTCGGGGTGCATGGTTGGAAATACGGGAAGGAGCGTCGAACCAACCGGAGCACCATCCTTCCAGTGTAATGGCCTGCCGTTCACGAAAGCCCAAACTCTGGTAGGCCTCGCGCACGGCGGCATACTGGTTGTCGAGAATGCCCGACAGAATCAATTGTCCACCAGGCGCCACGCAGTCAGCCACCGCCGCAGAGTGTTCGATCAGCACCGCAGCCAGGATGTTGGCGACAACCGTTTCCGCCTGCCAGTCGGAACTTGGAGCGGCGAGATCGCCTTCGCAGACCGTCACCGCAGCAGCCACACCGTTGGCTGCAGCGTTGGCTCCAGCGATGCGCACAGCCACGGGGTCGTTATCTACCGCCAGCACGTGCATCCAGCCCAGCTTCGCCGCAGCGATCGCGAGAATGCCGGATCCGGCACCCAGATCAGTCAAGCGACCCGCTACGCTGTGCCGTGCACAGGCATCCAGCAGGCGTAGACAGGCACGGGTCGTGCCATGCTGGCCGGTTCCAAAACTAAGCCCTGGATCGAGTTCAATCACGATTTCTCCGTCAGCTGCAGCGCAGGTTTCCCAGGTCGGCTTAACCCACAGGCGTTCGGATATGTGTTCGGTCTTAAAATGCCGTTTCCAGCTCTCCGCCCAGTCCTCAGGCGGCAGCACGGCAACCGCCGCAGCGGCGCCTGCGCCTGGCGCGAGCGTGTCCAGTTCCGCCTGCAAGACCGCCAGCGCAGCCTCGGCGGCGGCCGGAGTGGCATGAAAGCTCTCCAGGCGACCACGCGGCTGGTCTTCATCAAGCCACACCACCAGCGCCAGATTCTCCAGCATCTCCGTACGCAACTGAACAGCTTCGGCAACGGCACGCGTAGTTTCGGCGCGCACAACAAACAGCGCGGCAGGTGTTGTGAGGAGCGCATCGCGGGACGCGTTCATAAGACAACCTCAGCCTCGACAGCGCGCGCCTGGCGCGGGAGGTAGCTTCGCGAAACCGCTGCCCCGGCGGCGCCTAAATCAGCGCGGCTGTGTCCGGCGGCGGACAGGACTTCGTCGGTAGTTTTGAAATGACACTTGACCGTCTCAAGCAGTACTTGCGGTCCATGGCTTTTCACCAACTCCACAGCAGCGCTGCGAGTCAATCCGGAAGCGCCCTTCGGGATGGTGGTTTTAAGCTTTTCACCCATCTGTCGCATAGCCATCAGAAAGCCCTCGCGGGCCAGAATCGAGGCGGCTGCAACGGCGGGATCGGATTCCGCCTTGTGATACTGGACGAACTCAATCTGCCGCCCGCGCTTGAGCAGCGCGCGCGTGATCAAGGATGCGGAACCAAACTGATCGGAAATCGCCCGTTTGCAACCCGGCAGTTTTTCCAAAGCGTTCTCCAGCGCGCGCGCGTGCCCCCAGGCAAGCATGGTGTTGACGCTGCGCATGCTGGCGTAGAGCTCGTTGTACCGTCGCGGGCTGATCACAACCACGGCGAAACGCACGCCCAGGTGCTGACGCAGCGCGGCGGCGATCTTCAGCAGGCGCTGGTCGCTCGTGATGTTCTTGCTGTCGCGTACGCCAATCTCTTCAAAGACGGGGATCAGGTCGCGGTCCACGTAGGCGGCGGCAATTACCAGCGGACCGAAAAAATCGCCCTTGCCGCTTTCGTCAACACCCAGATGCGGCTCAAAGCGGGCAGGATCATGAACCTCATCGTAGCCCAGTATGGCGGCACGTAGAACCTCAGGCTCGAGCACGAACTCGACAAACGCCTTCGCCCCTTTGCCCTGCACACAGCATTTGCCACTGTTATAGAGCGCAATCCGGCATTGCTCGCCGTCGGCGGCCACCGCCGTGTACGGCACATCCGCCAGCCGGTAATTCCCGGTGCGCAGCAGCGCCGCCAGTCGCGCTTGCTGCTCCGCATCGAGAATCGAGGTAAATGAAGTATTGCTACCCATAAGAGCGTTTAGTTTTACTACACCACCTAATATGTTTCAACCTTTTTTTTATTTATTTTTTTGATAATATGGAGCTACGCATGTTCACGACACATAAAGCCAAGCTTCCTCCGGACGATAAAACTGCGGATGAATCCACGGTTCCTGACGCTGCGGCTGGGGAAGCTGCGGTAAAGGCTGTCACGATACTCGTGCAAGCACTGGCCACAGCGCAAATGTATGGCGTGGCCCATAAGGTCACAGGGCAGATGCTGGAACAAGGGTTTCCGCTGCTCGCCGAGAGCCTGGCTAAAATCGGCAGGCTGACGCTGACGGTTACCGGAGAAGAGCTGCTGGCAAATGGCGCGCTATTTGCCAGCCATGCTAGTCAAACCGCCGGGCTGGCGCGCCGCATTCAGGCGCTCGGGCTGCCAGCGCTCACGCTGAATCGCGGCTTTAGCCTGCCGGAGCTGGAAAAATTGCTGGCGCTGCTGACAGCCCCGAAGCCTTCGGCCGGAAAATCCCCGCTTTCGGCTCAAACACTGCGCGACGCGGGGTTGTCACATGTTTCGGTGCAAACGGCAGGAGCTCTGCGATCAATTGGCGAGGACGAACAGGTTGTGAAGCGTAACGCCGCGCAACGGTTGCACGCCGGCGCTGCGTCGAAAGGGACGCCCCGGGGCGCATCGGCTGCGCTATTGAAAGATGCCCGGGCCTTTCTACAAAGTCGGGCGGCGGACCGCACTGCGGAACCCTGCGAAGAGAATGCTCCGCCCGAAGAGCGTAGCCTGGCCCTGATACTGAGCGAAGTGGGACGTTCAATACAACCTGGCGGCCCGCAGCTTCCCGCAGCCGACATACGGACGATCCTGCAACGGGCCGCCAGACGGGCGCTGGCAGCGAACGTATCTGCTCAGCGAACGTTGCAGCTCATCGAAACCAAAAGTCGCGAGCCGGCACCGGATGCGGCAAAGTACAAGGAGCTGATCGCGCTGATTGCGGAACTCGCGCAGGAGCTCAGCCAGCCCCTGACCATCGTCACAGCTACGCTTGATATGATCCGTCGCTGTCCCCCCGCCAATGACAATGAGGGTCAAGCTGAATTGCTGGCCATGGCTTCGGATAGCGGCAAACAACTGTCCGAACTGGTGGCCCGGTTGGTGCAAATCGCCGGCACACCGGAATCACTGAGCCCTGACGCAGAACGGCTGAAAACGATTTATCAGGCCGCCGGAACATAAACCTTACGCCATGCCACGTTCCCAGTTGCCCTCATGCGCGGGAATGGCGGGGGCACGCCCGGCGCGCAGCGCGCGCCAGATATGCAAGGCTTCATCAGCAGGG
>JBAXJV010000047.1:0-12535 GCA_037137675.1 bacterium
GAAACGAATCTACAAAGACGAAGACCCGGTAAATATCAAGGTGGCCGAAAAAATGTTGAAGCACAGGCCCGCGAGTAGCAAGATTGTCCCGTAGATGATCACGGAGCCGCCGGTGCGAGCGCCAAACGCGCAATGCCCGGCCATTCCGCCCGAACCGTGACAGACGGGGATGCCGCTGAAAAACGGGGCAATCAGATTCATTATCGAGTAGGTGAGCCCGATCTGGCGGAAGGTGATCTTCCGCTCCGGGAATAAATCACGCGTCATCTGTTCTGTGGCAAGAATGGAGTTTCCTAGCGAAAGTGGAATCTGGGGAAGAGCCAGAAGCAGGAAGCCCATGAAAATGTCGTGAGGGAGCGGGAGGTGAAGCTGGGGCAGCGCGGGATTAAACCTGCCAAACGACGGGCATACGGCAGGGTTGAAGACGAACGCGTAGATCAGCGCGAGCAGGATCACGCCGAGCGCCGGCGGGTACTTGCGATGCCCGAGAAGCCAGAGGGTGAGGATCGCGCTAACCCCGGCGACGACATACCCCGGCACGCCGTCGGCGAGAACATAGTTTCCGAGTGCCAGCCGGCACAGCGTTAACCCGAGTCCGAACTGAATGCCGCGCACGACTGATTTCGGGATGCACTTCGCCAGCCGGTCGAGCAGGCCAAAGGCGGCCAGAGGGAGCATGACCAGACCGATGGCCAGCCCGCCCCCGAATACAAGGGGTGCGGGAAGCTGCTGAGCAATCACGAGCGCTGCCACAGCCTTAAGCGGCTGAATCGGCATGGGAATCCGGTAAGTCAGGCCGCACAGTATCTGAAGTAAACCGAAGACCGTCAGCACAGATGCGGTTTGCATGCCAGAGGCAAGAATCATGCCGGTGATCAATGGAATAGTGGTGCCAATATCGCCGAAAGCACCGGCGAGTTCGTTACGGTTGAACTGTATTCCTTTTCCAAACATGCGCTCTTGATCCGTCTGCCTTATCCGCCGATCGAAGCCATGGCCATTTCCTGCTCGAAGACACGCTCCGGAGTCTTGCCCTCCAGAACCTGACGCACAACATTGCAGATGGATGCCGTGTCGCCTGTGCGCAGCAGTTCACGAACAGCGATGCCATCTTTTCTGGCCAGACACCCGATCAATCGTCCGTCTGCCGTTACCCGCAGACGTGCGCATTCACGGCAGAATGGGGCGCTGCACGAGGAGATGAAGCCCACAACGCCACGGCCGCCCTCTGCATTGATAACGCCATAACGTCTGGCCGCCGCCCCGGGCTCTGCGTCGAGCGCGTGAAAAGTGAAGTGCGACGACAGTTCCTGCCGCAGGTCGGCTGAGGAAACAAAGCCCCCGGAGAAAAGCCGGGCACCCGGTCCGATCGGCATCAACTCGATGAAACGCAGCTCGCAGTTTTTTCTCAATCCAAACTCAACGAACTTCCGCGCTTCGTGCCCGTTGATTCCGCGGATCAGCACCGTGTTCAGTTTCAGTGGCAGCAGCCCGGCCGCCAGTGCCGCGTCAATACCATCCAGAACAGCCTGCAGTTCACCGCCTCCTGTCAGGCTGTGGAATGTGGCGGGCGACAGCGAGTCCAGGCTGACGTTTACCCGGCGCAATCCTGACCGCTTGAGCAGGGGTGCCATTTCTGTCAGGCGCAGTCCATTTGTCGTGAGCGCCAGATCCGGGATGTTTAGGTCGGCGAGCATGCCGTCAAGCCGTTCAATTTCAGGGCGCACCAGCGGTTCCCCGCCTGTAATCCGGACTTTTGTCAGGCCGAATTCATGTTTGAGGCATTTGACCAGCGCGACGATTTCTTCGTAAGAAAGAATTTCGTCCTTACTGCGAAGCGTAACGCCTTCTGGCGGCATGCAATACCGGCAGCGCAATTGACAGCGGTCGGTAACTGATAGCCGCAGAGAAAGGCCGCCCGCCGCAGGATTGCAGGTCACAGCAATCTCCACGGGCGAAAATCCACGCAGGTTCCGGTCGGGGCGTTTGATATCCCCGCAGGAATGACGATCATCCCGTCCGCCTTGCTGCCCGCCACCAGGTCTGCGGAGCCCGCATTCGGGACAGGTTCCACGCTCGTGCCGCCTCCGGCATGCACCAGCCGTCCCGGCAGGTAGTGACGTAGCCGACTATTGGTCGTCACCCCGTTGAGCAGCGGGAGCCGTAGAAGCCGGCGACATTCCGGCTCCGGACACCCGGAGAGATAGCGTATGGTTGGAAGCACGAATTCGTGAAAGCCGGTCAGGACGCTCAAGGGGTTGCCGGGCAGTCCGAAGATCATCTGCCGGTCGCCGGCGGTGGCGAAAAGCTGGGGCTTCCCGGGTTTCATGGCAACGCCGTGATACCGGATTGTGCCGCCGGCTTCCAGGATTACCTCTGGCACCAGATCGTACTTGCCAACGGAGACTCCTCCGGTGACAAGCACCACGTCACTGCCATCCAAGGCCTGGCGCAGCGCCGTGAGAAGATGCGCACGATCGTCCGGCACGCAGAGCCGGGCGACGGATTGGAAGCCGTGTTCAGCAAGCATGGCTACAAGCATCGGTCCGTTGGAATCCCGAATTTCGTGAACGCCGACGGTCGCTTCCGGGTGTTTCAGCTCGGCCCCGGTTGTGATGAGAGAAATACGTGGGCGCGCATGCACGAGCGGTTCCACGCAACCAACTGCGGCGCAGAGCGCCATGGCAGTGGCATCAATTACGGCCCCCCGCTGAATCACAACCATACCCAGGCGCGTGTTCTCGCCCCGTCGCAGAATGTGCTGACCTTTAGGAGCTGTCTTTAAGACCGTGACCTTATCGTCAGCTGTAGTCCCGGTGTCTTCGATCATGACAACGGTATCGGCGTCTGGCGGAATATTGGCTCCGGTGAAAATGCGGACACACTCACCGGACGCCAGCGCTGGCTGCGCGGCGGAACCAGCCGGTAGTTCACCCACCACGCGCAGCGTTACCGGCGCACCGGCAACGTCGTTCGCACGCAACGCGTATCCATCCATGGCCGAACGGTCGGCGGCGGGAATATCGCGGTCGGCGAGGATCGCTTGCGCAAGGTAATGAAGCAGGCACCGGTCGTACGCGCGTGGCGCCGCCGGCAACGGCGATACGCTCGAGACGATCGCACGCCAGGCGTGATCGGGATCGAGCATGCCATTTCCTTTCCAAAATGCGCGGATATTGGCGACTTAAGTCGCAAAAGGCCGTGCCGGGATGCGCGGGATGTTTATATGTACTTCAGTGCGCCGCAATTTTAGCGGATTTATCCAGAACGTCCCCGACCGCTTTCAATAAGTCGGTTGCTTTCACGGGTTTTTCGAGCCAGCGATCGTGCGGGAAGTAAGCCGCATCAACATGCGAGCGGTAGTCATATACGTCGTTGACATTGGTGACCATGATCACCGGTATGAAGCTTGTGTCGGGGGAATCTTTCAACTCCTTGGCCAGATCGAGTCCGTCGCTCAAGTGGCTCATCATGACGTCAAGCAAAAGCAGGTCCGGTTTCCATATCTTTAATTCCGCGCGGCACTGGTCGGCTGATGCGACGGTTCGTACATCGTATCGTTGTGAAAGCACTGCCTTCGCAAATTCACGGCAGTCCTGATCGTCATCAACCACTAGCAATGTCTTCATGATTTTGTCTGCTCCTCATTAGCGTCTGATCTGTAATCCTGTTGCAAAACGCGCAATTGCTCAGGCCTGAATGCTCCAGCGTGCCACAAAGTGGTATAATAGTGCGCGTTTCATGAGCATTATGTCAAGGTTATCCTGCGACCCGTGATGTGCGTTGATGTGCGTGATGTGCGGCGAGGCGACGCTGGTTCCTGCCGGACAGCCACTTTTCAGCTGCATATTTGGGACGGCTGGCAGCGGCTTTTCCTGTAGCTCCTCGCGCCCAGAGATTGTCCGGCGGTAAACGCCAGCACGTACAGCGGAATGGTGTCCAAATGGAATCCTACCCCGAGCGAAAACCGGACCGCGATGGCCAGGATGACCGGAGCGTGGATGGACACAAACCATGCGAACGACCATTTGCGGCAGGATGCCCGCCAGTAGCCAAATGGCAGATTGAGCGTCAATGCGAACAGCGCAAGCACCCAGGGATTATGAAAAGTATGCATGCGATCCAGATTCGCCGCTTACGCCCGGTTTGCCAGCACGGCGCTGGCGGCGGCGATGAAACGGTCGACATCGTCGTCACTGTGGGCGGCGGAAATGAATGCGACTTCAAACTGTGATGGTGGCAGGTAGAAACCGCGCTTCAGCATGCCTCTAAAGAATGTCGCATACGCCTTTGTATCGCAACCTTTCACCGTCGTCAGGTCTGTCGGCGCCGCGCCAAGAAAGAAAGCGGTGAAAAGCCCGCCAAGGCCTGCGCAATGAAATGTGACGCCAGCCTCACGCGCAGCGGCATTCAGCCCCACGGTCAGGCGGTTCCCCAATGCTGCCAGACGAGGGTAGGGGTTTTCAGCGCAACACAACTCCAGCATGGCCAGACCGGCAGCCACGGCCACGGGGTTACCGCTCAGCGTACCGGCCTGATAAACCGGCCCCAGTGGCGCGAGCTTGCGCATGATGACGGCCCGCCCGCCCACGGCGCCGATCGGCATGCCGCCGCCGATAATTTTCCCCAATGTTGTCAGATCCGGTGTAACGCCGCATAACTGTCCGTAGGTGGTCGGGCCCAAGCGGAAGCCCGTGATGACTTCGTCGAAGATCAGCAGCGCGCCGCAGCGGTCCGCCGCCTCGCGAAGCCCGGTCATGAAACCAGAGGCCGGCGGGATCAGCCCCATGTTGCCGGCGACCGGTTCGACAATTATGGCGGCCAGATCATCGCCATGGTCGCGGGCGATCCGGTTGACGGCTTCGAGGTCGTTGTAGGGCGACACAAAGACCTCTTCCGCCACCGACGGCAGGACCCCGGCGGACGAACTGATGCCGCCGGTCAGCAGGCCGCTGCCGGCTGCGACCAGCATGGAGTCCGAGTGGCCGTGGTAACAGCCATCGAATTTGAGGATTTTTTTCCGCCCCGTAAAACCACGCGCCAGGCGCAGGGCGGTCATCACCGCCTCGGTGCCGGAACTGACCAGCCTGACCATTTCCATGGATGGGACCAACTCGCAGAGGCGCCCGGCAAACTCTACTTCGCGCGGCGTGTTGATGCCGAAGCTCGTGCCTTCAGATGCGGCTTGCTGGATGGCTTGCACGATTTCCTTTCGGGCATGCCCGAAAAGCAGGGGCCCCCACGAGCCGCAGAAATCTGTAAGTTCGATGCCTTCAACCGTCCGGATCCGCGCGCCTTTGCCGCTCACAACGTAGAGCGGTTCGCCCCCCACAGAGTTGAAAGCCCGGACCGGGCTGTTGACCCCGCCCGGAATGACACGGCAAGCGCGTTCGAAGAGAAGGTGAGAGGTGGGAGGTGTCAGGTGGTTGTTTTTTGACATTGGAATGACTCCACTAGCGTCCCATGGGACGCGGCTGTCAGGCTGCAGGCTGTTAGACTGTTAGTAAATTCGCGTGTTTCTGTCTGTATTTTCTTCATGGCATTTACGAAATTAAATAAGCAATTTTCCGCCGTTTTACCTTCCACCTCCTAACCCTTCCCGCCGCTCTGTCCCCAGATCTCCTGATATCGGTTGGCCCAGTATGAGATGATGATGTCCGCCCCGGCGCGGGATAGCGCCATCGTGGATTCGCGAACCATGGCGTTTAAATCGCCCCAGCCACGTTCTGCGGCAGCGATCAGCATGGAATACTCACCGCTTACGTTATAGGCGGCGATCGGCAAATCCGTCCGGTCGCGCATGCGGGCAAGAATATCTAGATAGAAAAGCGAGGGCTTCAGCATCAGAATATCCGCGCCTTCCTTTTCATCAAACTGCGACTCACGCAAGGCCTGACGCAGATCGCCGTACGAGGCTTGATAGCCGCGCCGGTCGCCTTTTTGGGGGGCCGACTCTTCCGCTTCCCTGAACGGACCGTACATGCTGGAGGCGAACTTGGTCGAGTAACTCATCAGCAGCGTTTGCTGTAAGCCGTGCGCATCGAGGGCTTTGCGGATGGCGGCCACCTGGCCGTCCATCATGGCGCTGGGCGCGACCATGTCCGCGCCGGCCGCCGCATGCGAAACCGCCATTCTGGCCAATACTTCATTGGCGGCATCGTTGTCCACGTCGCCGGATTCCGCCAGTGGTCCGCAATGACCGTGGGAGGTGTAGGCGCAGACGCAGACATCCGAGGCAATCACCAGCTTCGGAAACTTTTTCCGGATTTTCCGGATCGCCTGCTGCACCGCGCCGCGGTCGTCATAGGCCGCAGTCCCTGAGGCGTCCTTGCTCGCGCCATCAACCAGGCCAAAGACGAGAATGCTTCCGATGCCCATCCCGACCACGCGGTCCAGTTCTTTCAACAGTACATCGGCACTCATCCGGCTTTGTCCGGGCATGGCGTCAATGGGCTCCCTGACTCCCGTGCCTTCTTTGATGAAGACCGGCCACATGAATTTTTCGGGGCCCGGCGCGGGCATGTCGAACATGCGCCGTAGCGCGGGCGTGCGCCGCAGCCGCCGCAATCGAACTTCAGGATAGTTGCTCATCATCGCTCCTCGTGTTTCTGAAACCTGTGCGTCGCCATTGAATCAAACTGGCTTCAAAAAAACCATAGCGGTTTTTTTCCGGCACGATCAAATTAATGGTTATTGCTTGCTTCATGCAGGCATGACTTCCGGATGTAACTTGTTGAGCCATGCGAGAACATCACGTTCCAGCGATACTACAAAGTCAATCAGTTCATCCGCATCTGTCCCCGTAGCGCCACCGACATAATCATATTCGACCGTGTTGCGCTTTGCTCGGCAGGTATCCAGATAGGCCGCGTCATGCTTGCGCTCCGCGCCAAGGATGAGTGGCAGCGCTTGCAGTGTGCGATAGTGCGCCAGATTTTGCGACGGACGATATCCATCGGCGTATAACAGGATGGTGCACAGTTTGAGCGCGCCATTATAGGCGATGCCGAATCGCCAGTCGTCGGAAAGCTCCGTGTTTTGCGCATCCGCCAGATCGCGGTGCACAATGGATAGCAGGTTGCCAATTTCCTGCCGACTGGTCGTATGCGGCTTGAGCCAGCCGTTATCGTGCCATTGCTTCAAGCTCATGCTTTGAACCTACCGCAAAAAGCTTCTCTGACTTCATCAGCGAAGCGACGAAGTGTTCATTCTCCCGGACCCGCTTGCAGAATTCGACCGGCCTGAGGACAAAAGGATTGATTTCCCGGCCCAGCCGGTCACCCACGCCGGAAAGCAATTCAGAAACCTTGCGCAAGCCGATTTCGCCGATGACCATCAGGTCGACGTCGCTTTCCGCGCCGGTTGTTCCGGAAGCCACCGATCCAAAGACAAACGCGCACCGGATTGGACTGTTTGCCAGCGCCGCCGATAATACATCAACCAACCCCACCGTTTTGAGCACAAGTTGCCGGATGTCGGAGGCAAGCGGGTGCGTTTCGTTAGCCGCGTAATAGACGCGATTGCCGTCCTTGCGGCGAGTGACGAGCCCGAGTTTCGCAAGTTTCTCGATGTCCTGCCGCACAGTTCCGAGCGCAAGACCAGTCTGCCTCTGAATCTCCCTCAGATGCACATCCTTGCCACGAAGACCGAACAAAATCCGAAAAATCTCCGCCCGCACACGCGAGCAAACCAATTGAGCCAGAATGTTCATGCGTTCGCTTGTACCATACAGTAGTACGGTATGACCATACACTATTTGCAGTCACTGCTTTTGCAGGGCGGGCTCAAGATTTTAGCATGCCTTGCCTGACAAAGTGTCCGGCCAGCGCTTCAATGCTGGATTCGACCGTCGCTTCGGGTGGAACCAGGTCCGCCGCAATGCCACACCGCTTCAAGGCGGACAGAGTCGGCTTGCCGATTGCTATCACAAACTTGTCTTTTAGTGAGGCGGCGCCCCATTGCTGAGCATAAACTTCAATTGCGGAAGCGCTGGCGAAAAAGGCTATATCAAAATCCGGTTTTTCGGCGTGCGGGATCGGAAGGTTGTGGTAGAGCAGGCAATCGTCCACCGTGGCGCCCATGGCGCGCAGGGAGCGGGACAGTTCGGGACCGGCCTTGTCGGACCGCAGTCGCAGGATGCGTAGGCCAGGCTTGATGAGCGGTGCGACGGTTTTCAGCAGGCTCTCAGCGCTAAAATCGGCGGCGGGTTCAATGTTGGCAGAAAGGCCCAGTGCCCGGAGTTCCTTCGACGTGCCCCCTCCGCAAGTCACCAGTTTGGGCACGCTGCGCAAGTCGGTCCAGGCGCTGCGCAGCAGCTCACCGAAACAACGCACCGCAGATGGCGATGTCAAAACCACCCAGTCGTAGGAGCCGATCTGGCCTATGCTCGCAAGCGCCTCGGCGGTCGTTTCAAGTTTGATCAGCGGACGACAGACCGGAATCCCGCCATAGTCGGTTACCAGGTCGGCGGTCTTGTCCTGCAAGGCCTGGCTGGCGGTCAGGAGTACGCGCCGCCCCTCCAGTGCGCCCCAGTTTGTGTAACGGTACTTCGCTGCATCGCCGACGATCAGCAGGCCTGGCAGCTCGCATTTGGCTTCCTTAATACGCGCGGCGATATCGTCAAGACTGCCCGTTATTATTCGCGACTGATCGCTTCCGGCGCCGAAGACCACCGCCGCCGGTGTTTTCGCGGGCAAGCCCTCGGCGATCAGCTGACGGGAAATTTCGTCGGACACGGCCAGGGCCATAAAGAAAACGACCGGCAGCTGCATGCGCACATCGGCGGCAACGGACCCGGTCCCGCCACCTTCCTTGCGGGGCGTCATGACGGTAAAGCCGCGTGAGACACCGCGCCGGGTCAGCAGCATGCCGGTGGTTGATGTGGCCGCGCTGAGACTGCTGACACCTGGCATGACGCGGTATGGAAGCGCGAGCGCATCGAGCGCCTCGACTTCCTCGGCCAGCCGCCCGAAAACGCCGGGGTCGCCGCCCTTGAGCCGCACAATTTTCATGCCGCGCCGTGCAAAGCGGGTTATTAGATAGGTGGTTTCATCCTGTGGCATGCTGTGCTGACCGCAGCGCTTGCCAACATCGATGCATTGTACCGTGGACGGAAGCATGCCGATCAAATCATGACCGAGCAGCGTATCGTGCAGGCAGATATCGCAGCGCTGGAGCGCGCGCAGAGATTCCAACGTGCAGGTGCCCGCAGATCCAACGCCTGCGGCGGCGAAGGTCACGGATTTTACAAACAGACGCCGCAAATGCTGGAAGCGCCCGTCGCCGGCCCGGAAAGTCAGCGCCAACAATCCCTGTCCATCCGGCGGCGGAAGTTCCGCAACTGGAATCCATCCGGTAATGCGATCCTGCAGCCCGAGCCGGTTCAGCGCGGCGCCCGCCATCACCAGGAGGTCAAAGGCGCCCTCGTCCAACTGTCGCAATCGTTCCTCGATCGTGCCACGAACCGGGCTTTGACGGGCGTTCGGGAAGCGGGAGCGGCAGTAGGCTTCGCGACGTTCGCTGCTGACGCCGATTTTTCCGTCCGGCGGCATGCTGTCCAGACTCTGTCCGCGCGGACGGATCAGCGCATCGCGCGGATCCTCGCGCCACGGCAGCCAGAGCCAGTCCAATCCCGCCGCAACCGGATCGGGAAGATCCTTGGCGCTGTGGACGGCACAGTCCAGCTCGCCACCCAGCACTTGCTTGTCAAGATCCTGCGTGAAAAAATCAGGCGGGCTTTGACGCAGGTCGGTAGCCAGGTCTCGATCGCCCGGCGACGAGACGGGCACGTCCTCGAAAGTACACGCCGGGAAGCACGCCTCCAGTTTATCCAGGGCGTCGCGGGTCTGGACGCGAGCCAGCCGGCTGCTGCGCGTTCCGGCTCTAAAGATTGTCTTCTTTGTAGTCATTAGATTCATTCCCACCTGCTTCGTCTGCCATCGTTGCGAGCAGTCCGGCGATCTTGTCTTTCACGATCCGCGACTGAAGGCATGAGCGTCCGCCGGAGGAAACCGTCACCACCAGCCCTTTTTTTCTGCAAATCGCCGGCGTTACGAAATCCCCTTGCGGCCAGTTGCTGTCTGCAGCACTGCACAGCACGCCTTTTTTATGGCATAGCTCGATCACGCGCAAATTGATTTCCTGATTGTCGGTTGCCGCATAAACCAGCCATTTTCCTTCCAGGTCGGACTCCGAGAAGGCGCGGGTCGTCAGTCTGATTTTTTGGGCTTGGGCAAGGGAGTGCAGCTCCGCGGAAAATTCCGGACTAACCACGGTCACGTCGGCTTTTGCATCCAGCAGATGCCCTGCTTTACGGGCCGCGATCTGGCCGCCCCCGACTACCAGGCAGGGTTTGCCAGCCACCAGCAGGCAGACGGGCAATATCGGGTGTGTCACGCTCTTTTTTTGCATCGCGTCATACCGCCTGTCAGTTGGTTTCGGGCAGCCTGGCAAACATGCGGTCAATGTTGTCCATCCAGATATTGACAACGCCGGTCATCTCGCCCAGTCCCTTGATTACCGGTATGGGTGCGATGCCGACCTGTTCCATGGCGGTCGCCCAGGATTGTTCACCGAGTCCAGCGATTTCCTCGCGGGCCGAGAAACCGGCCACTACCATACAGGGGAGCAGCCAGACTTTCGTGACCTCCGCGGCCCGGCATTCACCCACCACCTCGTCAAGGCCGGGCGTTCCGATCATCATACCCAGTATCAGCCGCTGGTCAAACGCCCTGCAAAGTTGCGCTGCCGCCATCAGGGTCTTGCGGGCCTGCTGTTCCCGGCTGCCGTGTGCGACCAGAATAATACGGTCGTTCTCCGCCGGCGTATCCGGAAGCTCCGCCAGAATAGCTGCGAGCGCGCGCCGCCAGTCAGTCTTGGAAGTCAACAGCGCGTGCCCCAGTGCAAGTTTCAGCGGTGTCTCCGGCTGGCGGCTCCAAGTGGCCGCTGTATGGGCCAGCTCACCGTACTCCATGCCGTCCGATAGATGCAAAGAGAGTACTGCGACCATGGTGAAGCCTTCGTCCCGCATGGCGGTTAAGGCCTCGCCGGGGTCTTTCACGGGGGTGCCTTGCTCTGCAAGTTTGCGCCGTATGCCAGCCGATGTGTAGGTCCAGCGTTGTTCCACGCCAGGAAAGCGCAGCGCGGCGGCGGCGGCGATCTGATCGTACCCGACCAGCGCCTCCCGGCAGGTCGTCCCCGGTGCGGCAAAGAGAATGCCCTTGCGCACACTCATGCGGAGCCCGGCTTTCCGGTCGCCACCGGTGTTTCGCAGAAGAAAACCGGGCTGGACTTCTTGAACTCGCGCGTCGAGATCAGCATCCGTCCGCCGCTTAACGCGGCTCGTTCGCTCAGCCGGTGGAATGTTTTTTCGGCGGCGCCCTGCTCGCGAGCGTGGATCATCGCAAATAGATTGAACGGAAAAGCCGGCGACGAAGGTCGTTCATAGCAGTGGGTCACTTCGGGATTGGCCGCCAGCGCCCGGCCCGCCCGTACAACATCAGCTTCAGCGACCGGCCACACGCACATGCCGTTAGAGACAAAACCGGCCGCCCGGTGGCGCAGTATACAGCCGATTCTGCGCAGTATGCCCGCCTGCTTCCATGCCGCCAACTGCCGCAAAAGATCGTCCTGGTCCCACTCCAGCTCCTGCGCCACGGAGGCGAAGGGCGCTCCGGTCAGCGGCAGATTGCCCTGGATCTTTCTGATCAGTGCTTTTTCGCGATCGGTGAAACACGGAGAAAGCGCTTGTTTCCCCGCGTCCGGCAGGACTTCGCCGATAACTCCACCCGCTGTGTCATCTTCGACTGCGTCCAGCACCACCTCAACCTTGAAACGCCTGACCGCAGGCAGATTAAGTATCTGGTGTGGGTTCAGCGCGGCTCCAACTTTGCGGAGTTCATCCTCCAGCCTGTCGGATTGCGCCGTCATGGTAAACCACAAGTTGGGCCGGCCTTCCCGTTCATAGCAGTGGGTGATGCCGGGGTGCGGATGCAGCAGCGCGGCGACGCGCTCAAGATCCGCAAGGGGCACATCCACAGCACACAGCGTGCTGCCGTAACCCAGGTGGCGGG
The DNA here is from genome assembly GCA_037137675.1 of bacterium. Taxonomy (GTDB): domain Bacteria; phylum Verrucomicrobiota; class Kiritimatiellia; order CAIKKV01; family CAIYGI01; genus CAIYGI01. The sequence goes on from JBAXJV010000047.1 coordinate 12,072, forward strand.
AATCGAAAACCGCGCCGAAGCGGCGCGCCACGCCACGCTCGAACAGCTCTTGCGTCGCCCGTAAAACTTCCGCCTCCGGAATGCCCAGCGCCATGGCCATCGCGGACCAGGGGTGCCGCACCAGCGCTACTCCACGCTGCAAGGCGATCAGCAAATCCTGCTGCGCCTGCGCCGGCATCTCTGGGCTTTTTGTCTCCATACGTCAGTTACGATAGGGCTTATTTTGCTTTTAGAAAAGCATATTTGCGCTAATGTCTTGATGTTTGTCCTAGCAACCTTTACATCGGCGGGTAATTAGTGCAATAAAAACGACGCACATATGGATAGCAATAACTCAGTGATTCTGCAGTCTGCGGGGGGCGGCTGGCTGCGCTTTGTAGATCCTGTCCGGATTGTGACCGCATGGCGGTTGGAGGATGTCCTGCCGGCATTGCTGGCGGTTGAGAGGGCTGTCGAGAGCGGGC
>JBAXJV010000048.1:0-12220 GCA_037137675.1 bacterium
CTTGAATGACGCCGCAGTGAACCTGCTTGGCTATCAGGTTAATTTTAAGGAACTTGAAGCCGGGTTGTTCCTGTTTAATCATCAAGGCGCGGATTGCGGTACTACATTGGCCGTGGATGTGCGGGATTTCGCCGAGCTTTATAAGGGCCCGGTTTTTGTAAAACGTATGACTGGAAGTCCGGCCTGCCTTGGGTTGTGCCTGCGTCGCGAGAGTCTGGACCGCTGCCCCGCTGAGTGCGAATGTGCCTTCGTGCGCGAGGTGCTCCAGATCGTGCGCGGCTGGCGGGTACGCAAAGGGAAGGCGGCATGAATCGGGCGGTACTGGCCGCTGGCCTGTGTCTGATTGGCACGGCGGCGGCGCTGGCCGCTGAAGACCCGTTTGCGGTGAGCGCTCGCTGGGAAGTGCTGAATGGCCGCGAAGTGGTGTCTAGCATAGTAACGATTCCGCAGAGCCACCATCTTTTTGCCGATGAATTTATCGTGGAGACGCTGGATGGCGAGGCGCTCTCCAGCCTGACCGCCTTGCCTTCCGTGCTCCGGAAAGATCAATTCAGCGGCCAGGTGCGGGCGCAGATTGAGCGATCGTTCAGCGTTGCTTTTGGTCCGCCGGTGAAAACGGCGGTTTTACCCGACACCATACGCGTCCGCTATCAGGGTTGCAGCGAGACCGCCTGTTTTTTTCCGCGCGCGTTGATTTTTCACAAAACGGCACCCGCGCTACCTTCGGAGCACGGCGGGGATGCAGCTGAAAAGATTTCCACCGTGACGACGGCGCGAGCATCAGGGTATCTGACGAGCAGCGAGCTTTTGTCGTTTCTTGATCGGGCAGAAGGCCTTCGCGCAGTGAAGGCCGGCCGGGTTAGCGCGGTGCTGGCCGGGTTTTCCGAAGACCCCCTCGGATTTTCCGGGCGCGCCGGGTTGCCGCTGACGCTGCTGTTGATTTTGCTCGGCGGGTTTCTGCTGAATTTAACGCCCTGCGTGCTGCCGATGATTCCAATTACACTGGCGATCCTTGGTGCGGGCGCGCAGGCAAAATCGCGCTGGCGTGGTTTGGTGCTCGGCAGTATCTATGGGGCAGCCATGGCGCTGGTCTACGGCGGAGTAGGAATAGCGGTGGCGCTCAGCGGCGGTTTTTTTGGAACGGTACAGTCCTCGCCTTGGTTTAGCGTGATTGTGGCCTTGCTGTTTGTGGCGCTGGGATTGGCGATGTTTGATCTTTTCACGCTCGACTTCTCACGGTTTCAAACCAGCGGTGGCGGCCAGCCGTCGCCACGTGGCGGATGGGTTGCGGCGTTGGGCATGGGTGCGCTGGCGGCGGTGCTGGCCGGAGCCTGCGTGGCACCCGTGGTGTTGGCGGTGCTTGTATTGGCTGGTGCGCTCTACCGGCAGGGGCAGCCATTGGGATTGTTGCTGCCCTTTGTGCTGGGAGTTGGAATGGCCCTGCCGTGGCCGTTTGCCGGAGCTGGACTGACGGTGCTGCCCAGGCCTGGCGCCTGGATGGTGACGGTAAAGCGGGCTTTTGGTGTGTTGATTATGCTGATGGCGCTTTACTACGCTTCCCTGGCGTGGGCGGGCTTCCGCGGCACGGGTCGGACGACGCATGACCGTGAGAACACGCCGGACGTGGTGTGGCTGGATGCCGCTGCTGCGGATACTACGGCGCGTCTGGCCGGGCTGGCGGCGCAGGGGCGTCCCGTGTTTTTGGATTTTTGGGCGGGGTGGTGCAAAAATTGCGAAGCGATGGATGCCTCTACATTTCGACGGGAAGCCGTACGCCGCCGATTGGCGGGGTATCTGGTCGTCAAAGTGCAGGCCGAACGTCCAGATCAGTCTCCGGCGCGCGAATTGCTGTCAGCATGGGGCGTGCAGGGCTTGCCGACCTATGTGGTCCTCAGGACCGTGGGCGGCAGATAACTTATACGGTGGAAGGTGGAAGGAAAATCTACTCCCGTTGTCTTCCAGAACCGGTGGGAGATCAGGGATGTGGATTAAGGGGTAATGAACTTGGTGGACAGAATTAAAAAAAGTGTCAAACGGAAGTCCGGACGTGACAGACGAAGTCGCCATCCGCCATCCACCCTCAACCCTCCCGCTGAGCCGTTGCCGCCCCAAAAGCATGCCTGCCCGGATTGCCGGGTCTGTCAGTGGTGTTCCGACGCACGCTGCACGCTTTGCCGGGGCTGTGAAAAGTCGTCTGCGCCGCATGGCGCGGGAAAGTGCCGGCGGCATAGCGCATGAATACACCGGAGCCTGTCAGCTTTGTGATCCTGGGCGCGTCGGGTGATCTGGCGCGACGCAAGGTGATCCCGGCTTTTTTCGCGCTCTATTGTCAGGACCGGTTGCCGCCGGATTTTCGCGTGGTCGGGTTTGGACGCAGTGCGCTCACGGACGAAGCGTTCCGCCAGCGCGTGTTGGAACACCTGACTTGCCGCTACTCGTTGGGGCCAGACTGCGCCCGCCGCGAGGAGGAATTCCTCGCGCGCTGTTTTTTCGTCACCGGCAATTACGATAGCCACGACGCCTATCTGGATCTTCACACGCGCCTTCGTGAAGTCGAGCCGTCCGGCGTGAAGGTTAACCGGATTTTTTATATGGCCATTCCGTCCGATGTGTTTCTTGACGTAAGCCATGGCCTTGGCAATGCGGCGATGATTGATTGCGACGCGCGGGAGGGGTGGACGCGGGTGGTTGTTGAAAAGCCTTTCGGTCGTGACCGGGCGTCATCCGATGCACTGGTGCATGGCATGGCGCAGGTCTTTACGGAAGCGCAGACTTATCGTATTGACCATTATCTGGGCAAGGAACTGGTTCAGAATCTGATGGTGCTGCGGTTCGCCAATAGTATGTTTGAGCCGCTCTGGAATGCCCGCTATATTGAACGCGTCAGTGTGTTGTGGCAGGAACCCGACACGCTGGTTGGCCGGGCAGGCTACTTTGACAACTACGGCATACTGCGTGATGTTGTGCAGAACCACCTGCTCCAGATTTTAGCACTGGCGGCGATGGAGCCGCCGTCCGGCTTAAGTCCTGCGGCGGTGCATGCAGCCAAAACGCAGCTGCTGCGCGCGGTGCGGCCGCTGGTTGCAGATGAACTTGTGCTCGGACAGTATACCGGTGGGCTGCAGGGCAGCCTGCGCGTGGCTGGCTACCGGGATGAACCGGGTGTGCGCGCCGGTTCATGCACGCCCACCTTTGCGGCCGGCATACTGACAATTGACAACGAACGCTGGCGTGGTGTGCCGTTCTTCCTGCTGGCCGGTAAAGGAACCGGCCGGCGCGTGAATGAGCTGCGTGTGCAATTTCGCCGGCCGCCAGTTGATTTATTCGGTGCGGTCGCAGCGGGAATGCCAGCCAATGAACTGGTTGTGCGCATTCATCCGGATGAGGCGATCAGCCTGCGGCTGTTGAACAAGACGCCCGGTCTGTCCATGCAGCTGCAGGCGAGCGACTTGCACCTGTTGTATCGCGAAGCCTACCCTCAGCCCGTTCCAGATGCCTACGAGCGTTTATTGCTGGATGTGATTGCGGGGGAACACGGGCTTTTCATCTGCGACGAAGAATTAGCCGCCGCCTGGGACGTAATGACTCCCGCCCTGAACGCGTTGGAAAAAATGCCGTCCACACCAGAGTCGTATGCGCTGGGCAGCAATGGCCCCGCTGCAGCGGCTGCGCTGGCAGCGCGCCGGGGATTCGGATGGCCTGCTAATCAGGGCTTGCGTCAATCCTGAGTGGCGCTAAGCCAGCGAGCGCCATAACTTGTCAAGGTCCACATATTCGCGCACCAGCGATGTCGCCAGGGCGATCTTTTCTTCGTCGCTTTCCAGAATCTTAACGGTGATGTCATGGAGTATAGCCGTGGTTTCATAGGTGGGCATTTCAACAACCAGAACCGGTATGTGGGTGCGCATGAGCAGTTCCCTGGTTTGCGGCGCCAGCTGCATGCCGCCTGTCAGAATGATGGCTGAAAGGTCAATGTCATGGCGGAGCAAGTCGGTGGTGGCTGCCGCGAGCACAACATCATCACGGTCGCCGGGCACGACAAGCAAGGCTTTATCCTTGATGAATTTGATGACGTTGTGGGCCGTCATGGCGCCTACTATAATGTCGGCTACTTTGTTGGACAGGCACTGGCGGCCGGTCAGCACCGTGGCATGGATGGCCTTGGCTACCTGTTCGACGGTCGGCCATGTCAGCTTAGGACTGTGCGGAATGGCGCCCAGCAGCTCCAAGCCATGGCGCGAGAAAGCTTTAGTCAGATAATCGCGCGTCTGCTCCAGCTTGTCGGGTTGAATCTTGTTGGCGATCACGCCAACCACTTCCACGCCTTCTTTTTCGAACAGGTTGTGGTTCAGTGCTACTTCGTCCACGGGCCTGCCAATGCCGCCCAGCGTCACGATAATTGCTTTGGCGTTGAGCATATGGGCAACACGGCCATTGCTCAGATCAAAAACCGACCCTACGCCGGCGTGTCCGGTGCCTTCGATTACGACCAGATCGTTGTCCTTGGCGGCCATAGCAAAAGATCTGTTGATGGAATTAATCAATCGCGGCGTAACCCCTTCGGGGTCGTCTAAAAAGTTGCGGGTGAAATTCCTTTCAATAGCTACCGGGCTCATATCCTTCAGCGGGCAGCGTAAAGCGCAGACCTGGTGAACCAGAACAGAGTCCTCGTCAATGGTCTGGCCGTCAACGATGACGTAGCGCTGCCCCACGGGCTTGATGAAGCCGACTGATTTTGCCCTTTTGCGGTAGGCATCCAGAAAACCCAGCGTGCACGTGGTCTTGCCATCGTTCTGGCTGGTTGCAGCTACAAACAAACGCCGTTCCTCGCCATTAAACATTCAGGCCTCCAGACTCATACATTGACTTGCCGGACAGATAATCCAGTAACAACTCTGCAGCGACAACACGGTCCTCAGCGGGCAATAAATGTTCCGCATCAGCGCGGTAAATCACGCTTGCGCCGGGACAGATCTCGTCGTCACCTTCATGCCTGACAATCGTAATTGGAAGGCGCGGGAAGATCTCGAAGCTGTAGCCGGTGCCTGAGCCCGGAACTTTTGCTCCAGCGCACTGTTCGGCGATCTGCGTGAACAGCGCTGACGTCCGGCCGGAAGTTGCCAGAAAGCGTGCTGTGATGCGTTTGCCGAAGACGCTCAGGTAGCTGCGGCAGTCTTGAAAATAGCTGAACGACACAGCGTGCGAATCAGGCGCGAGGTTCTCTGCGCACAGGTAATGAACGGCCAGCACAGCCCAGGCGGAGCGCGCCGGCCCGTCCTTGTCTACCAGCACGCGGCGTTGCTCCAGGTCAATGAACAAACAGCGATTCAGTACGGGCAGACGAATCACCCCTGCGGTCGCCGCCACCCCCAGCAGGCCAAGCTTTTCGCGGGACGGCGGCCGCGCGCTCAAAACATCGAAGCCCAGCTGCAGCGCCTGGTCATAAGGACGTTGTCGCAGAGGCGCCGCCAGAGCGTGAGTGCTGCCAGCCTGGCAGGCCACAAAGCTGAAAGAACCCGGCCCCGCGCGGGGGGCCGACGTTCCGGATTCCGGTCTCTGAGCGGGTGTTTCCAGCATGCGTGCACTCCACATCGCCGCGTGCCTCGCTACAGTTCAGGCAACGGCCTACTTTTGCCGGTAGGCCTTCAAATATGAATCACTGTAGATCATTTTATTGAGCAGGACTTCAGCCGTAATCATTGCGTTCATCAATTCTTCGTCAAGCGGATCATGGATGCTGGCATCCAGCCCGGCTTGAACGGCCATTACGAGAAACGCCCGGTTGATCAATCCGCGCTCGGTGGCGCCCTGGCTGAGATTGCTCAGCCCGATTACCACGTGCGGTGCGGGGTCTGACAGCAATTTGAACTGGCGGACGGTCTCGAGCATGATGGCAGGCGCGTCCTGTGCGCAGTTCAGCGGCAGCGTGATGGGATCAAGGTAGACCTCATCGGTGGAAATGCCGACCTCCATGGCGGCGGCCAGAACGCGCATGCCGATTTCCACCTTTGCATCTGCCGTGGAAGCGACTCCGTTTTCATCTATGGACAGGCCGATGATGCGGGCCTGGTATTCCCTGGCCAGCTTCATGAATGCGGCAAGTTTGTCGGCCTGGCCGGTGGTGGAGTTGATCATGCCGGGGCCTTTGCGGCAGGCGGCCTCCAGGCCGACGCGCATGACGTCGAGGCTGGGCGTGTCAATCGCAAGGCAGATGTCCGTCACTTCGCGTGTGGTGTTGACCAGCCACTTCATAACTTCCGGACGCTCGGCTTTCGGCACGCGCGTTCCAACATTGATGTCCAGCGCGTTGGCGCCGCAGCTAATCTGCTGCTCCGCCATTGAGCGGATGGGCTGGGGGTCCTTGGCCAGAATGGCATCCCCGATTGCCGTAAACATCCCGTTAATTCGTTCTCCAATAACAAACATGTGCTTTCCTGCTTTCTTATTTTGACATGAGTTCGCCGATTGTTTTCCTGATCGCCGCAACGGCGGCAGGGTGGCGCATGACGATGATGTCGCTGCCAGCCTGCAGCAGTGTTGATGCCGTGCCAACTTCCCAGAGGATTCCACGGGTTGCTTCATCGCCCCAGCCCGGGTTTTCCTGCGCGCTGGCCTTTGATTCCTTGGTGCGCCAGGCCTCCGCTCCGACCATGCAGATCACGGGCAACGACATCATCTTGTCGCCGGCCAGCGCGGCCAGACGCCCGCGCTCCTGGATCGAATAGGCGTATTCGATGCCGTAGCCTAAAGCGCCTGTGGTCGGGTACATGACAACCCGGCTCAGCGGGAAGCCCATTTCTGAGACCAGAATGTTGACCTGTTTGGCGATGTTGATGTCAATCGGGCTCAAGGCGATGATGCTATGCCCGTCGGCCAGGCACGACGCCACCAGTGTTTTGTAGTTATCTTCCTTCACGGTGCCCATCAGGCAGCGCTCGCCCGCCGCCGCCTGGCTGCAGCAAGGCAAAACCTGATTGTCTTTTTCGTCGTGCTCACTACCCCAGATGATTAGCGGTACACCGGTTGCCTTCAGCACGGATTTGACCACTGCAGCGGCCGTTTCCGGCGACGCATTGCCAAAGTCAGGATGGGTGCCTGCCAGTCTCAAGCAGATCATGCTGGCGCCAAATTCCTCAACACACTTGCGTGCCCAGTCCGCCGGAGACTTCACTACAGGGCCAAGGGCGTTCATCAGTGGCTGTGCCCAGTCGTCCGGTTCGCAATCCCAAACCTCCATGGCAATCACCGGCGAACGCGGGCTCGGTCCTTCGAAGGTCATATACGGCAGCGCTCCGGCGCCGCCAACCGTGACCACCGCGGTGCGGCTGCCGCCTTCTTCAGAGGTAGCCCCGAGGGTTACTTCGTTGATCATTCCCGACCATTTTTCCTTGGCATCATCCATGATACTCATAGCTTGCTCCTTTCCAAAAGCACGGATACCAGTTCATCCACGGCCACCACGGCCGGAGAGTTTGCAGGCAGATCCTTGACTGCCTGCCCATTCACATCGTAATCGGCGACGCTGGAATCGGCCGGAATCATCGCCAGACTTTCCAGGCCCGCCTGCTGAAACTGGAGCTTCAAATCGGGATGCAGCGGCCCGTTGCACTGGTTCAAGACCAGATAGCATGCGCCAATTTCGAGGTGGAGTGTTCGCACGAGCTCCATGATGCGACAGGCCGTTCTGGCCCCGATGACGGTGGGCTGGCAAATCACCAGCATGACATCCACGCTGCCGTCTGTGCGGCGGCTCAGGTGCTCCAGCCCGGCCTCATTGTCAATCACTACGGCGGCGTATTGTTTTCCGAGCCGTCCCAGATATTCGCGCAGCAGGTTGTTGATGAAGCAATAGCAGTCCGGCCCCTCCTGACGCCCCATCACGAGCAGGTCCAGTCCGGTTGACTCGATCAGTGATTCATTGATCTGGCGCTCAATCCACTCGTTCTTGGAAATGCCCGCCGGTTTGGCGTTCGGATTGGCGCGCAGTTCCTCACGGAGCGCGCCGATGGTTCGCTCAACGGTCAGCCCGAGCTTGTCCGCCAGGCAACTGTTTGGATCAGCGTCCACGGCCAGAACAGGCTTGATGTTTCTGGCCTGCAGGCTGCGGCACAAAAGCGCTGCTATGGTCGTCTTGCCGGTTCCGCCTTTGCCGGCAAATGCGATCCGGAAACTCATTTGCCATTCTCCATGGGGGCGGGTTTATGGGCCTCTCCCGCAAGTGAGGGAAACTTTTCGATGTTGGTGTGTGGAAGAAAGAGGCACGAGCTATACTCGTTCATATATTTGTGGTTGGTGCTGAGCTCCAGGTAGGTCATTGCGCCGGCGATCTCATGGACATAACGCATGGCTTCCTGGGAGAGCAATGCCATTTTTGCGCCTTGAACCGAGCCGTTGCCGATGTACTTGAATTTCGAATGCGGCAAATCGGGAAGCAGCCCGATCCGGACCCCCTGTTCGATCTTCAGGTAATTTCCGAAGCCCCCGGCAATGTAGACGTGTTGTAAGTCGTCAAAGGTCATGCCCACGTGGTCCAGCAGGCATTCCGCAGCCATGTAAATTGAGCCCTTGCTGTGGATGAGATTGTTGATGTCGGCTTCGGTCAGCACCAGGTCGCGGCCCAGCGCGGTCTGACTGCCGGGAAAGAGCAGAAACTCCCTGTCGCCGCTCGCGCCTTCCCGTAGCCGCAGGCCGCAGGCCGCCGGGTCGAAGCGTCCACGCCGGTCAATGCACCCGGTCTTGAGCAGTTCGCCGACCATATCAATCAGGCCGGATCCGCATAACCCCAGCGGCTTTCCTCCGCCGACCACATTGCACTGAAGGATGTTGCCGTCCGGCCCCAGCTGAATATGCTCAATGGCGCCGTTGGTGGCCCGCATGCCGCAGGTTATGCCGCCGCCCTCAAACGATGGGCCGGCAGAGGCCGAGCAGCACACCAGCCAGTCGGCGTTGCCAAGCACCAGCTCGCCGTTGGTGCCCAGGTCAATTAAAAGCGAGATCTCGCCGGTGCGTCGCATGCCGCTTACTAAAACATCGGCGACTACATCGCCGCCCACGTAACTGGCAACCGAAGGCAGCGTGGCGAGCAGGCCGCGGGGATTGATTTTGATGCCAACCTCAGCGGCGCGAATGACGGGCGGGCAGCAGGCGGTGGGTATGTAGGGGTCTTTGCGGATGTTGGCCGGATTCAGTGCGCAAAGCAGATGAATCATGGTTGTGTTTCCGGCGCAAGCCACCATGTAGAGGTCGTTCAATTTAACCTTCGCATCCACCACCAGCGCGGCGATCAGATCATTAATGTCTTTAACGATCACGTCGCGCAATTGTGTGCGGCGCTCGGGTGTGGAGGCGAACATAATGCGCGAGATGACATCATCGCCGAAGGATATCTGCGAGTTGTACTTGGCTTTGGTCGGCAGCGTTCTGGATGTGTTCAAGTCAACGAGGTGGGCTACGACCGTGGTGGTGCCGAGATCCAGCGCCACCCCGAGATTGGTGGACGAGGTGTCGCCCGGCTCCACGTCCACCATTTCCACGGTTCCGTCACGGCATCCCAGCAGTGCGGTGACTTTCCAGTCGCTTTGCCGCAGAATATCCGGAAGGCGATGAAGGACCGCCAGCCCGGTCTGCATAACCGGAATTTCGCGGGTGCGGCGGATTTCACGGAAAACCCGTTCCTGATCGCAGATGCAATCGGCAATGGTTGGCTTTGGAAGTTCCAGATAAACCTTCAGGAACAGGGGGTTGCGGGGAAAGATGGCGCCTTCGCCGACCCAGTCGGAGATTGATCCGTAGCGGATGGCATCTTCCGTGGCTAACTGGGGGATGCCGCCCAGGCGTGACTCAAGCGGAACTTCAATGAGCACGTCGCCATCAATAAATGTCTGGCAGGCCAAAGCCATGCCGCGCTGGATCTCGCGGCGTTCCAGAAACATGCTGGGCTTGGCCTTGACCTTGCCGGACTTGACGAGCACGCGACATTTTCCACAGACCCCGTCGCCGCCGCAGACACTATTTACCGCAATGCCAGCGGCAGCGGCAGCGTCCAGGACGCTGGTCCCGTCCGCCGCCTTGACGGTGATGTTGTCCGGCAGGAAGGTTATGGAATGGGTTTTCAAGCGCTCGCCCAGGTCGTTTTCAGGAATTTCGATATGCCGCTGGCTTCCCGTGGTCCCACCAGCACGGTCCAACCGGAGTCCTCTTTGAGACTGCCGCTCATGACTGCAATGTAGCCCGGGATGATGACCTTGCGATGCGAGACCTTGCTCTTAACCTCATCCGAATTCAGGAACGCCGCGATTTTCTCCGAGGTCAGCTTGTCGGAGGCAAAGGCGGTCAGGACGGAGGTGCCTTCGGTATCCAGCACTCCGATGTAAGCCGGAATGCGACTGGCTTCCACCTCGCCCGCGACGGTGTAATACGTCAGGGAAAAGTTCGTTGTGATCAGGAGCGGAGAGTCTGGTGTGACCGCACCAATTGCGTTCAGTTTGGCTTCCACCTGGATCGGCTTGCGCGGATCCGTGTAGAGATTCTGGCTGACAGTCAGCAATGGCAGCAACTGTTCGGGCAGGTGTAGATCAGTAAGTACAATGCCGGCGTATTTGGCGACATACATGCTGCACTCGGCGAGGTTGACCAGCGCGTCGTCCTGCCGGCAGATTGCCAGACAGGGATACCCCAGCACGCGCAGATTTTTCTTGAGCGCCATACGCCGCACCGCCGTCAAGGCTTGCAGCGTGCCGGATACGCCGGCGGTCGTGAGGTCCAGCACGATGTCCTGAATTCCAGCTGCGCGCACCTTTTCAATCAGCGGTACGAGCTTGTCGATATCCGGAGCGGTGACTGCCAGAGGGCAGTTGCGGGCCTTGGCAAGGGTGATAAAGGCGTCAACTGTTGCGTCAGTGGCAGCGTGAATGAGCGGCTTTTTATCTGCGCAGGTGGCCAGCGCTGCATCCATGTGAGCGGCCTGTGCCGACATCAGAATGACAGGCAAATCGAGTTCGCCAACGGCCTGTACGGCTTTAACAAAAGGCGCCGCCTGACCGCTGGCGTTGACGACTGCAACAACATTGACGTGAAGTTCCGTTCCGACCCGGACGAACTTGAGCTTGCGGATCATCGCAATGCGGTCTTTTAACGCATCGTCACCCAGCGCATCGGATACCATCACGCCAATGCCGGGCGGGTGGTAGAACGATTCCTCGTGACGGAACATGACGGTCTCGTTGCCGATCTCAAGTTTGCCCGGCCCGGTGCCGATGGTGACCAGTTTGATGGGTGGTGCTGAGGCACCGGCAAGTTCGGCCTTGGATGTCTCGCTGACGTCCGGACACTGGTCAAGGCTGGCTTGTTTTTGTGCGAGTTTCATGGCGAATGCCAAACAGGTTGGACATCCGCACTTCTTGCAGTTTGTCTTGGGCAGTAATTTAAAAATATCCAGTGCTTTCAGAGCCATAACCAGCCTCCCAGCTAATCTCGTTTAGTTTTGATTTACAACAAAGCGGCCATTTCCAAGGCCGGGTGCCCCGTTTTTTGCATGTGTGCCACCAGTTCTTCGCCGGTAGTTGCCACAGTTTCATCCGCGATCCTGTCCAGAAGATCCGGCACTCCGACCTCCCTGGCGCGGACGCCGAAGCGGTCGCGATAGAATTCCTTGAGCTCCTTGGGCATCCACAGCAGGCGCTTGAGCCCGCCGTCGGCCGCGATGAACTTCTTGCTCAGCACGTAAAGGCGGCCAACGCCCAGAAAACCGGGGGTCTGGTTGCCGCCGCCGACCGAGCCGGCCAGCGTCGAGAACTTCATGCCGCAAGGGGTCATGCCGCTGTATTCCCGGTTGACGATCATAAAACCGTTGGCTTCCGGAATCAGGGCCAGAATGCACTCGAAGCATCCGCACGATGTCATGGGGTCTTCCATAAGCGAGTAAAGGCTGACCTTTTCGATCGTCCGGTTTGAACTCCTGTGAACGAAGTCATTGACCTCCTGCCACTGTCCTTTATTCGCGTCAATAACGTGTGTTTTCTTGATAGGCTGATTTCCGCCGGTAGGATCTATCTCGTAGCCCACCTTGCCATCCAGCCAGCTCACAGCGCCGCAGAGGCCCAACCTTTCGGGGCTGATCACGCAGATGTGGTTCGGTGCAAACGACTGGCAAAGCGAGCAGGAGTAGAACACGTCTACGCTTTCGTCGGTCATTCCCAGAATGCGTTCATCGCGTTGCGCA
>JBAXJV010000049.1:0-12180 GCA_037137675.1 bacterium
AAGATACATTTTCAAACCGGCAGTTTTACCCCATTTTCATTCCGGCGATGGCACCGTGAAACAGGGCCGGACCGGCCTGCGCTGCGAGCGCCACAAAAACCGCCGAAACCAGAGCTACATAGATGCCTTGCCAGATGGACGCTCCGGCCCGTCGTGGTTGTCCGGCGCCAATGTACTGCGCGGCGAATATACCGGCGTAGCCAGCCACGCCCTGAAACAGACACACCAGCAGAAAACTCGCCATGCCCGCCGGCCCGATTGCCGCCAGCGCTTCGGGAGAATGCCATGCCAAAAATACGGCGTCCATGAACTGCATGATCATGACGCCGCTCATTCCGAGCATCAGCGGCAGCGCCAGACGCAGCAGGTCGCGGTAAGACTTATCGTTTGGATCGCGCGTCATGGGCAGTGCGCGCTGACAAAATCGCGCACCGCAACCGCCTTTGCAGGCAGTGGCGTGCAACGTGCCGGAAGCTCCAGAAGAGCCTCCAACGCCGGGTGGTGGGCCAGATCACGCCCAATGGCATCATGCACGGCCTGAGAAAACTTGGCCGGGTGTGCCGTCGCCAGCGCAATTGTGGGCGTGTCGTCGCGCAAAAACGCGCCCGCCACATGTACCCCAACCGCAGTGTGCGGATCCAGCAGATATCCGTAGCGCTCGTAATAATTTCTGATCACCGCCCGCGTGGCCTCCGTATCCCCCACCCCCGCCACAATTTCTCCGTCCACCTGCCCGTCAGACTGCGGGGTCACTGTCAAACGTCCGCTGCGGGCAAAATCATCCATCAGCGCACACAAACGCGCGCTGTTGCCACCCGCGCGGTAATAAAGATAGCGTTCAAAGTTGCTGGCCACCTGAATGTCCATCGAGGGACTGAGCGTGGCATGCACAGCGCCGCGCGCGTAGCTGCCGGTGTTGAAGAAACGGGACAGGATGTCATTTTCGTTGGTCGCCAGAATCAGCCGCCGCACCGGCAGCCCCATGCGCAACGCAATCCAACCGGCAAAGATGTCCCCGAAATTACCGGTCGGCACTACGAACTGAACCTGCGCCGCGCCGGTCGCGCGTCGTACGCGCAGCCCGGCATAAAAGTAATAGACCACCTGCGCCATCACGCGCGCCCAGTTGATCGAGTTTACCGAGCCCAGCGCATAGCGATCCTTGAAGGCCAGGTCGTTGAAAAGTGATTTAAGAATTCCCTGACAGTCGTCAAAAGTGCCAGCCACGGCGAGGTTGAACACGTTATCGTCCAGCACGGTCGTCATCTGCCGTTCCTGCATCGGGCTCACGCACCCGCGCGGGTGCATGACGAAGATGCGGAGGCCGCGCCGCCCGCGCACGCCCTGAATCGCCGCGCTGCCGGTGTCACCGCTGGTCGCCACCAGCAGGTTCAACTCCGCACCCGAACGCGCCAGCAGCGTCTCAAAAAGCCGCCCGAGGAATTGCAGCGCCAAATCCTTGAAAGCCAGCGTAGGCCCGTGGAATAGCTCGAGGATGTGCAGCGGCCCAACCTCTTTGACCGGCGTCACTTCAGGATCGTCGAAGCCGGCGTAACTCTGCGTCACGAGGGTACGCAATTCAGCGGCTGTCAGGTCGTCGGCAAAAACCCGCATGATCTCGAAGGCTAGTTCCGGATATGACAACCAGGCCCAGTGATCGAGACGGTCTCGGACGTCGGGAATCGCCTCCGGCAAAAGCAGCCCGCCATCCCGGGCCAGTCCCGACATGACCGCCGCCCCGAATGGCATGGGGACAACTCCACCGCGTGTGCTGAAGTAGTGCATAATGGTAACTATTAAGGTATTCAGAATTCAGTTTGGCCGCTGGCGCAAAAGCCGCCAGATGGATCGGGAGATGAGAAAGGGTTCAGGGTTCGGGGTTCAGGCCGGGTTTTACCTGAACCCTGATACCCTGAACCCTGGTTTCTCAGATCAGAAGTCTTGATCAAACCATCGCGCGTCTCGAACGCGTACCGCATCACCGCGCGCTGGCGGTGATCGGGCCACTCGTTGACGGGCGACAAGCCTCTGGCATGACTTTGCAGGCCGATGAATGCGTGCGGCTCCAACCCGATCCACGGCTCTTCGGGCGGACCCTTACCGAGCTCCGGACCGGCAATTCTGGTCCAGGCCGCATCGTCAAATTCTACTGCCGACCAACCCTCTGCCGGACCGATGGCGGAACGCCAGTCACCCGATGTAATGATATCGCCTGTGTGTGTCCGCAAACAGGCCTGCGCCCAGAACGGGTAGGGATGATAGTCCGACTCCAATGCCAGCACATGTTTTCCCGGTGCCACCAGCACGCGCCATACCTGCATCCGGCTGGGGTCGCCAGCTGCACCGACGCGCTGACCATCCAACCAAACGTCAGTGCGGCTATTGCTGTAGGCCGCCAGCAGTGCATTTGACGGGCTGGAGTGGTACCAGAGCCAGTCCTGCGCCTGCTTGCGCGCCAGCGGGTCGGATGTTTCCATTTGGAATTGCGCAACCGCGTCCCGTACTGCTGGCCAGCCAGCACGCCGTTCACGGTATAATATTTGCCGCAGTTGCATGACCGGCGTGTAGGGATAGCCGTTCCACGACTCCAGCACTTCCTTGGTCAGATCTTCGGCGCCAGCATAGTCATCCAGCAGCTCGGCGTCGTTAATTTCCGTCATGCGCACCACCGGCCGGAGCGGATCGTCAGGTATCGCACGCCAGGCCGGGCTGCCGAGCGCCGAGGTGGCGCGCATCGGCACATCCTGATAGTAAAAAGCCACGCTTTCCATCCAGCCGTGACTGGCGTTGTCCGGCCCGCGTTCAATTTGAGCCTGCGCCCCGGCCTTGAAGACCACCGGATCGGTTTGGTGAATACGATACTGCACGGTACGGAAATGCGACTTGCAGAGCAATCCATGAAAGGGCCGCACAATCGGACGGCCGTAGTACCAGCCACCATTGAAGTAGTCCTCCAGCCCGGTGCCTTGCCACGACGGCCTGGGCTCGCCATCCACCCGTATACTTTCGTCACCTTCCAATATCCACCAACTCTTATCGAGACTCGTCACTGCCAGCACGCAACCAACGTACCTTCCCCGTCCGGCGGTTTGTAAAATCGTATGCGGTTGCCCAAGACGCTCGGGGCCGCTCTTGTTCCATGCAGCGTGGAAGTAGCCAAGTTTGCCTGGCGTCCATATCTGCAGCGCTTCCGTCTGGAGCTCCACCGCGCAGGTGACGGGTTTACCGGACTGGTTTTCCAGTTCCATGCGTGCAGCATTCTGATAGGGCATCGGGAAGCGGAGGAAATAGGCGCCATTGGTCATGCCAAAGTAAAAGGCGCGAAACGGCCGCGCCCGCCAGACACTGCCAAAAAGGTCTCCGAAAGGCACCTCAACGCTTGGCTGGCTGGCGCCTTCCCAGTAAATCCGCACCACAACCTGACGCAGGGCCGCGTTGCGTTCCATGACCGTTGCGCAGGCTGACCAATCCGGACGCAGCACAATCTGCCGCAATATGGCCGGCCCCGGCGACAGCGCAATGCTGGAGCTCGCGCCAGGGGCCAACTTCAGAAGCGCATTTGTGACCACCGTAGCGCTGGCTATCACGCCGGTGCTTACGCCATCTGCCAGATTTTTCAGAAGCAATATCCGCGCCGCAGCTATCGCGTTGCTGACCGCCGGGGCCGATGCATCGGCCAACTCCTCGACCACCGTGCCTCTCGGGTAGCGGCGGCTGTTGATCTGAAAAAAGATTTTCGGAGATCCGTCCGGTCGCGTAGCACCTGCGCGCGTCATAACCACCAGACGCGACTGGTATGGCATTGGCACCAGGCTATACCAGCAGAATGGCTCATAGGCGGCCAGCGGTGAAAGATTCACGCCTTCATTGCAGCAAAAACGCCCCAGCGTAGTTTCCAGCCGCGGCTGTGCTTCTCCATCGAAATAAAACCGCAGCGGGTGGGCGCCATTATCCGCGCCTGTAAACCAGAAGCGCGTCATGCACCCCGGTCCCTGCAAGTCCGCCAGCACCACCCAGCCCGCCGGCCCCGGCCGCAGGGGGTGGTTGAAATCGTCGTTGCCACCCGTCGGATCAAATGAACTGGCCAGCGCGGCCCCCGGCTGATCCATACGGCAGAGCGCCAGCGGATCTGTCAGCACCCCTAACTGGCTTTCAAAAGTGACCTTCTCATGCGCTCCGCTCCCGCCGCACCCGTTCAGCAGAGCCGCCAGCAGCAAAGCCATAGCCCCCACCCCGCCCCTGATCAAGCTGCGCTGCATCCGGAAAAGCAATTGGTCAACTGTTGTTGTTGGATTTGTCATCGTTATACTCCCGTCCCTCAATACCGGCCGTAGCGCTGGATGGTGGCCATGATCAGGCGCATACTGGTCAGTCGCGAGCCGTTATTGATGCTGCCCGCAGTCATGAGCAATAACCCGCGCTTTTCTCTGGCCATCTCGAAGTCACGCAGACACTCGGCCACAATCTCAACTTGCTCGTTGCGACTGAATGTAAACGGCGCCAGCTGACCGTGAATCAAGGCCCGCGGCAAATCTGCGCGAATCTCTGCCACCGTCAAGCGCGGGCCGAAATTGCAACCGTTAAGCCCAAGCTTCCCGAACAACGGCAAAAGGTGGCCCATGTCAGAGTCGGAATGCTGATACCTGTTATCGTTCAGCCCTGGCGCGTAAATGTCGAACACGCCTTTGAGGATGGGATAAGCAAAAGTTTCATACATCTCCGCATTTAGCAGGGCGCAGTTATCGTCCGCCCAGCTCCAGCCCTTCGGTGCCGTCGCGGGAGTATCGCCCGCCTCTTCGTCCAGGACCCGGGCGATGGTTAAGATGGCGCGCAGGATGACATCTCTAAAACGTCCCGCCAGTTCCGGTTCATCCAGCACCAGAAAAACGAGATTTTCGACGCCATAAACCGACATGGCAAAGGTGACTGGACCGCGCTGCCCGCGATAGCGTGGCGGCGGGACAGCCAGAGCGCGCAGGCGTTTTTTTTCCACTTCCCAGTTCGGCGGCAGTAGAAAATCGCGCGGACTTTCGAGACGCTTGTCCACCCTGTCCAGGAGCGCCTTAAGCTCATCCGGATTCGAAGCAGCGGACTGCAGCCAATAGCTCCAATCCTGCCAGATATTCCTGGCTTCAAAAAGGTCGGCCAGGGTTTTGGTGGCGGGCCAGACCCGTTGCGGATCCGGGCGCGATTCGCCAAGCAGCCGCCGTCCCACGATTTGCTGCGCCAGATCGTTATAGCGATGCTCCAGAGCGACACGGAAAACGTCGTCGTGCAGTAATCGAAACCACTCCTCAGGGGCGTTCAACTCGGCCCAGACACATTCGCTGGACATACGGATGCCCAGAGGCACTTGAGGACAATCTGCCGCCCATGGATCGCGCCGGGCGCGTTTATCGTCCGCCCAGAACTGATCGAGGTCCAGTGGCGCCAGCCCGCCCGCGGCCTGCACTTCGGCCACAAATTTTTGCGCTTCCTCAAGATGTTCCGGTTTCAAATGAACGCTCATATTTAATCTTCGCGTAGAAGGCAGCGATCGTTACCCGAAAGCTAATTTGCCCGTATCGGTTTGTAATTTATCATTATAACCGTTGCCGACCGCCCGTTCAACGGAATATAGTTGCCACGGAATATCGTGCCGACAACGATGACTGCCGGGGATCGCGGGTTTGCATAACCAAGTCGCATGATCATGACAAAGAACAACATCGCGCTATTCGCCAAAGGACGTGATTGCCGCATCGCACAATCGGTCCGGATCCCCATGCGGGACGGAACCGAGCTCTGCGCCACGCTTTACCTCCCGTTGCAAGGCTGCGTTTTCCCCTCCGTGCTAGTCCGCACAGCCTATAACCGGACATATGGTTACGACCCGTATTTCACCACCCACGACATGGCCCTGATCGTGCAGGACACCAGGGGGCGCTATGACTCCGAAGGAACCCACAACCCTTTTGTGAATGAGGCTGAGGACGG
This sequence comes from bacterium, assembly GCA_037137675.1. Classification (GTDB taxonomy): domain Bacteria; phylum Verrucomicrobiota; class Kiritimatiellia; order CAIKKV01; family CAIYGI01; genus CAIYGI01. The sequence continues at coordinate 5,977 of JBAXJV010000049.1, forward strand.
AGCGGACACGATCCGCTGGATTGCCATCCAACCATGGTGTAATGGTCAGGTCGGCATGTACGGGCCTTCCTACCTCGCCGCCGTCCAGTTTCTCGCCGCCCCCCTCTGCCACGGTATTTTAAAGGCTGCCGTGCCAATGTTCATGGCCGGCGACTGCTGGAAACACGCCTATTACTGTGACGGCGCATTCAGCCTCGCCCTCACGTGGAGCTGGCTGTGTTTCGAAGTTCCGGGGCGCATTTCCAAGGCGCCCCAAATGACCCGGCTCGATGTAAAGAAAATCCTCATGAGCCTTCCGGTGGCGGACATGGACATCCTGACCGGCGCCGGACGGGTGCCCGCCTTCCAAGATTATGTGCGCCGCAATCGCTACGGCGGTCACCCGTGGGAACTGCTCAACGTCCGCGCCCGCGCCGCAGATTTCCAAACCCCCGCGCTCCTGATCGGTGGCTGGTACGACAACTACGCCGCCGAGGCCGCGAACACCTTTCTAGCCTTCCGCCGCAAGGCCGCAACCCAAAGCCTGCGCGATAGCCACCGCTTGCTGATCGGCCCGTGGTCGCACGGCTTTCAGGGCACATCCAAGCTTGGCGAGATGGACTATGGCCCCGATGCCATACGTGAGGATTCCGCCCCCCAGCGCTGGCTCGACACGCTCCTGCACGACCAGCCCCCTTCGGCCTTCATGCTAAAACCCGTGCGCTTGTTTGTCATGGGCATCAACCAATGGCGTGATGAGGATGATTGGCCCCTGCCCCGTACCCGCTACACACCATTTTACCTCGGCGCGGGTGGACGGCTCGACACCCATCTCCCAACCGCACACCAAAATCCCGACCTCTACATTTACGATCCCGCTGACCCGGTTTTCACCTTGGGCGGCAACCATTCGGTGGGTCCGTATAATCCCGGCCTTTACGATTTCTGCAAGCCGGGCGCATTCGACCAGCGACAACTCGCCAACCGGACCGACATCCTTTCCTATGTCACCGACCCGCTTGCATCCGACACGGAAGTCACCGGCCACGTCAAGCTTGTGCTCTACGCCTCCTCCTCCGCGCCCGACACCGATTTCGTCGCCCGCCTGATAGATGTGCATCCGGATGGTCGCGCCATGAACATCACCGAGGGAGTTATCCGTGCCCGATTCCGCGAAGATCTCTGGGGGGCGCCAAAATTAATGGACCCCGGCACAGTCTACGCCTTCACCATAGACCTTCAGGTGACCAGCAACGTATTCTTCAAAGGACACCGGATCCGGCTTGATGTAACAAGCAGTAATTTCCCGCTCTGGGACCGTAATCTGAACACAGGGCATGACCCCGCCACGGACACCGAAATGCGCAAGGCGAAACAGACACTCCACCATGATCCGAACTGTCCCTCACACCTCATGCTCCCCCTGGCATAACAATTGCTGAAAAAGCGATAAATCTTCAGGAGAAATATCATGGCCATGACCCCGCGCGAAGTGATGCGCCGAGCGATAAGGTTTGAAAATCCGGACCGCATGCCCTACACCCTGCCACCCGAATTCGGCAGCGATCATGCCGAATGCAATATGACGCCTTCGCCGGATTGGCGCCCAGACGAGTGCCTGAACGAATGAGCTTGCGAATGGGTGAACATCGGAGTGTGCATTCTGGGCGAGGTAAAGACATCCCCCTTGAAGGAGTGGTCGGATCTCAAGAAGATCAAAATACCTGATGTACGGGAACCGCGGCGATGGCGGGAGATTGCTCAGGTTCGTGAAAATGCTGGCGATAAATTCCTGATGGGATACGGGCTGTCCTTAGTATGAGCGGGTACATTTTTATTGCGAAATATTACCAGGATCTGCTTGGGGCTGGGCACCGGACGGAAGCCTTGCAAGCCATGTGTGAGGAGTTTGTAAAAATCAGTAGGAGTAGCAAATGAGTACCATTAAACGCTATGCCCCGATCAATCCGAAATGCCCGCATTTTTTGCATGGCGGAGATTACAATCCCGACCAGTGGATAACCACGCCCGAGGTCTGGGATGAAGATATGCGCCTGATGAAACTGGCGGGATGCAACGCCATGAGCATCGGGATTTTCTCATGGATGGCGCTTGAACCGGAAGAAGGGCGCTTCACCTTCGAGTGGATGGATGCCATTATGGATAAGCTGGCCAGCAACAAGGCCTACGCCATTCTGGCCACACCCAGCGGGGCAAAACCCGCATGGATGAGCGTGCGCTACCCGGAAGTATGCAAGGTGACGGTCAATGGTCGCCGCGAGCATCACCATAGCCGGCATAATCACTGCCGGACTTCGCCGGTGTACCGCGAGAAATGCCGGATCATCAACGCCCGGCTGGCTGATCGCTACAAGAATCACCCTGCACTTCTGGTGTGGCATATATCCAACGAATTCAATGGCGAGCCCTGTTATTGCGATTTGTGCCTGCAAGCATTCAGGACATGGCTGCAGAAAAAATACCTCACCCTTGACGCACTGAATCTGGCATGGTGGACTGGATTTTGGAGCCACACTTTTTCCGACTGGAGCCAGATCTATCCCGAAGATGACAGCTTGCACGGCATGATGCTGGACTGGCATCGCTTCAATACAGAGCAGACCATCAATTTCTACCTCGACGAAATCCGCCCGCTTCGCCAGTTCACCCCGCATGTGCCGATCACCACTAATTTCATGGGGTGTTCTCCGACACTGGATTACTGGAAGTTTGCGCAGGTTGTGGATGTCGTAGCCTGGGATAGCTACCCCCACTGGCACGATCCGCAGGGCGATCACGGAGTGGCATGTTCAACGGCTTTTACGCACGACATCAACCGGTCCATGAAAGCCGGCCAACCCTTCATGCTGATGGAAAGCACACCCAGCCTGACGAATTGGCAGGCGGTCTCGAAATTGAAGCGGCCGGGCATGCACCTTCTCTCCAGCATTCAGGCGGTCGCGCACGGTTCCGATACCGTTCAATACTTTCAATGGCGCAAAGGCCGCGGGGGCAGCGAAAAGTTTCACGGCGCCGTTGTTGATCATTGCGGACACGAACACAATCGGGTTTTTCGAGAGGTCGCTGAAACGGGCAATATTTTGAAGCGCCTGGATGATGTCATCGGAACGACTGTGCGACCGGAAGTGGCCGTGGTATTCGATTGGGAAAACACCTGGGCCATTGATCATTTACAAGGCCTGGGGAAAAATCAGAAAAATTACCATGCAACCTGTCTGGCACACTACCGGACGTTCTGGGAAGCAGGCGTGCCGGTGGATGTGATTGATCAAACCTGTCCGGTCGCGGATTACAAATTGCTGATTACCCCCATGCTTTACCTGCTGCGTCCGGGCATGGCCGGAAAGATCAAAGACTTCGTTGCCAACGGCGGCACATGGGTGGCAACGTATTGGACTGGGATTGTGGACCAAAATGACCTGTGTTTCACCGGTGGTTGGCCGGGCGACGGGTTACGCGAGGTGCTGGGCATCTGGGATGAAGAAACCGACACGATCTATCCCGAAGAACACAATGCAGTGGTCATGGCTCCGGAGAACAGCCTGAAAATCCAGGGGCGTTTCAAGAGCTGCGATATACACGCCTTGATTCATGCCGAAACCGCCAGAGTCCTGGCAACGTACGGAGCAGACTTCTATAAAGGACGTCCGGCGTTAACCGTGAATTCGCATCAGAAAGGTCTGGCGTATTACATTGCGAGCCGGAATGACGAGCGGTTTAACAAGGCGTTTTATGGCCGCTTGATAAAATCCCTGGGGTTGACCCGCGCTCTGGATGTGCGCCTGCCAGCCGGGGTGTCGGCTCAACATCGGACGGACGGGAAAACGGACTTCGTTTTTCTGATGAATTTCAATCCCAAACCCGTCACCGTTTCGCTTAAAACTGGAACCTGCCTTGATCTTGTGACAGGCAGGAAGATCCGGAAACAGATTGCCCTGCCAGGCTATGGAGTGGCTATTCTACGACAATAAGCTGCCGTGCTACGGAGCTTGCCTGCGCATACCAGATTATTTTTGAATCTGAGCGCGGAGTTCGTTTTCGCGGGTTCTCCAGTAATCTGCGGACTCCAGAACCAGCGCGTCAAGTTCAGCGGCCGGCGTGCTGCCGTGCATGGAGCGGTAGACATTGCCACCAGGACCCAGCGGTTCGCAGGTGCAGAAGCAGTCATCGTTATTGTATCCGGCGAGGTAGAGTGCGGCGATGACTGCATCAAAGTTGTACACCCCGCTCCCAAGAGTGCGGCGGTTTGTATCAGCCATGTGCAGGTTGGTCAGCCATGGGCCATAGGTGAGCAAGGCCTTGGCAGGATTGTCCTCATGGTGAAGCATGTGGTAGAGGTCGCCGTTAATGTGCCGCACGCCGGGATGATCCACAGCCTTGATGTATCGCAACGCATCTGCGCAAGAGTGGCAGAAGCTGACTTCATCGGAACGGATGGGTTCAATGGCGGCACGGATCTCAGCCTGCACGAAAGCATCAGCAACCATGCGGAGCGTTTCTACGGAGCGCTCGAATTCATAGGCATCGTAGGGAATATTGCGGCCCACCGCACCGGGTACCACAAGCATGTATTTGACACCGAGTTCGCGACCGAAGTCGAGCTCACGGCGGATGTAATCAATCGCACGCTGACGACTCACAGCTGAAGTGCTGGAGAGGTCGTTTTCCACGCTGAACATGCCGCAGATGCCGGCCGCTTTGACTCCGGTTTCGCTGAGCAGGCGAGTAACTTCACTGACTTTGTAGCCCAGATCAGGGGTGTAGTGGTTGCCGTGCAGTTCAACAAAGCCGATTTTGGCTCTGGCGAGCCGCTGCAACGAGCGGGAAAGCGGTTCACGACCAAAGCCCCAGTTGCTCCAGGAAAGAGCTAGACGTGGGGCCCCGGACTTGATTTTAGCCGGAAATGATTTAAATAACCGGGCGGCGTGTGCTTCATGGGGTTGCAATAAACGAGCCATAGGGTCCTCCGTTTTACTCCATCGGCACACCGCGCCCGGGTGTTACCGTTTCAGACGCCGGCGCAAGGCGTCCAATTCGTCACGCAGGGACTGCGGAAGACGGTCGCCGAATTTATTGTAGTAATCGGCAATGTCGTCCGCTTCCTGCTTCCACCCCGCGACGTCCACGGAGAGTAGTTCCTGCATGTCGGATTCCGTCATGTTAAGGCCGCTGCGGTCAATCGCATCGGTGGTCGGCAGAATTCCAATCGGCGTCTCAACCGCCTTGCCTGCGCCGTCCACACGCTCGCAAATCCACTTCAGCACGCGGCAATTGTCGCCGTAGCCGGGCCACAGCCACTTGCCGTCGTCGTTTTTGCGGAACCAGTTGACAAAGAACACCTTGGGAAGCCGGACGCGCTCGGTGCGTCCAACCATGGAGAGCCAGTGGGTGAAATAATCGCCCATGTGATAACCGCAAAACGGCAGCATTGCAAACGGGTCGCGGCGGAGCACGCCAACCTTGCCCAGAGCGGCGCTGGTGGTTTCCGATCCGCACGACGAGCCCATGAAAACGCCGTGTTCCCAGTTAAAGGCTTCGTTGACCAGCGGGATGCGCGAGGGCCGACGACCGCCGAACAGGATGGCCGAAAGCGGTACGCCTTCGGGCTTTTCCCAGTCGGGATCGATTACCGGACACTGCACCGCAGGCGCCGTGAAACGAGCATTCGGGTGGGCCGCCTTGCGTCCGCAATCCGGGGTCCAGGCTTGACCTTCCCAGTCAATCGCCTTAGCCGGCGCAGGCACGTCCATGCCCTCCCACCAGACATCGCCTTCCGGCGTCAGCGCCACGTTTGTGAAGATCGTGTTGCGATTGATGCTGAGCATGGCGTTGGGGTTAGAATTACTCGAGGTGCCCGGCGCGACGCCAAAAAATCCGAACTCCGGATTCATTGCATAAAGCCGCCCGTCTTCACCCACGCGGATCCAGGCGATATCATCACCCAGACATTTCACGCTCCAGCCCGGCAAGCTGGGCTGTAACATGGCCAGGTTGGTCTTGCCGCAGGCGCTTGGGAAAGCTGCCGCGATGTAATGTTTTTTGCCCTGCGGCGAGGTGATGGACAGAATCAGCATGTGCTCCGCAAGCCAGCCTTCCTTGCGGGCCAGCACCGAAGCGATGCGCAGCGCAAAGCACTTCTTACCGAGCAGGGCATTGCCGCCATAGCCAGAGCCATAGGACCAGATCATGCCCTCGTCAGTGAAG
>JBAXJV010000050.1:0-12116 GCA_037137675.1 bacterium
CTGCCAGGAGCATGAGCATGACAAAAACTAAAGCCGCAGCGTCACTTATTTTCATCACGGCTATTTTTTTGGCGTTTAACAATGCCCGGGCGGAGGAAGATCCCACCGTCGGAGAAGTGCTTGAACAAAAGACAACCAAACCCAAACAATCCGTTAGAGTTGCTGCAGACAAGCTGCCTGCCGGTGCTTCGAAAAATAAGGGGATAGTAGTGCGGGCCCGCGTGACGAAACTTTCGCCGGAGCAGCCAGCCTCGATCGCTTGGCGCTGGGGTGGTGAAGGTTTGGGTGGAAGCCCGGTGCGGGGAGATTTTACAACCGAAAGGCCGCGGCCCCCCGGCGCCCCGGATCTGGGGGAAAATGCCTTGCTCAGCGCGGACGCCATTGAACAAGGGGGGAAACTCGACGCCGCGCTGAATGCGCCTGAGGCGCCGGACCGGTTCGTGGTGGAGGGCAAAACCACCGATGCGGTGTACCTCCTGCCAGGGGCCTGGTCCAGGGAGAACCCCATCAGCGCGTTTGGCGGGGGTTCGTTCCTGACCTTCGTGGTGCTCGGCCAGAAATCCGGGGCTTCCGTGGGCAACACGGAACTGGAGTTCGAATTCCTCTACAATGGCCAACTGCTCAAGCGCTTTCGTGCAACCGGGGCAAAGGGAAATACGATGGGCGTGGTCGTGCCCCGTAACCTCATCAACCCGGACGGCTCACCGAAACCGGAGTTCGCCTTAAAAGTCGGCAGCCTGAAGGATTACGTGCATCAGAAGCTTCAGACGCTGAAGGAGACGCCGGGGATGAACCGGCCTGTTCCACGGCTTTATTCGATCAGCACCGACTGTTATGGATTCGGGGAAAGTGGCGGATACGCGATCAGAACCTCCGACCCGGAGACTTTCCTGGCTGAATTTGAAATTCTGCGGTGGATGGGAATGAACAGTACCGTCGGCGTTCCGGCATTCTTCGCTGAACAACGCAGGAGGAAAGAAGGCCTCGCTGCGGATTTCAGCCGCCTGCAGCAGGGCAGCGGAGGCGGCTACCCGATTCAGGGGATGGACTACATCCGTATCGCGGCCGGCGTCAAAAAGCCCGTCCCGAAAATGGGGCAGGGTTGTCCTTACTCGCCGATGCAGACCAGCGTTCAAGCCCGAATCAAACCGGACGTCGAGAAGCAGTTTGCTGAAAACTCAAACATCGGCGTGGATCAGCTCTGGAACCGCACGTGTGACGAAATTGGATGCCTGTTCGATGGCGCCCCGGAAGGCAAGGCGCATCAGGGCTGCTGTCCCTATTGCCGCGAGGCCTTCCGCGAGTTCGTGCGCGCGGACGGACGCACCCCGGCGGATTTCGGCACCGCATCGTGGGACGACATCCGGTCCACCTATGGATACTGGTCGCGCACCTACTTCGACAGTCAGGCGGAGCTTTCCAACACCCTGAAGAAGGCGCAGGCAGCGCTCGATGTCAGCATGAAGAAAGCATCTGACAGCAGGATGGATCAAATGGATGCACCGGACGACAAAGTGAGCGCGCTGCTGGATGATGCTGTAGCGCCCGGGCAGACGTATGCGGTCTTGCGCGCGAATCTGAAAGCCGCTCAGGATCGTCTGCACGCGCTGGAATGGGAAAGCAAAGTGCTGGAGGTTCCTCTTACCAACCGCACGAACCGGCTCAGCAAGGAGGGGCAGATGCTGCTCTGGTATTATTCTGCGCGGTTCAACTGCGAAGCCTCGGCGCGTACTTTTGAGCCGCTCCGGGATGCCTACGATGCCATCAACGAGCGCAAACGCCAGGCTCTGGCGCGCGGCGAAACCAACACCCCCGCCGCAACCCAGCCGTGGGCCTATTCCTTCGCTCTGCGCGGCAATACATTCCTGCTGGGGGGACACAGCCTGGACTTCTTTAATTTCTACCGCCATGCCGACAACGCTTTTGTGTATGAGACCTCCAACCGCGACTGGCGCATCTGGCAGTGGGACAGCTATCTTTGCGATGTTGGACGCAGCCTGAACCGCTTTATGAATAAGCAGTTCGGAATCTATGTGAAGGCGCATCGCGGGGCGCCGGTCCAGCGGTCTTTGGCCGCCGTGGCCCGCGGGGTCCGGATGATCTACTGGTACACCTACGGGCCGGAATATGTGAAGGGCGACAGCTTCGGCGGAAGCATCGAGAGGCTCAAGGAAATTGGCCTGGTGAACCGGATTATCGCGGGCGGCGAAGAGGTAACCTACGATTCCGGATGGGCGGTGCCAGCAGAAGTGGCCATCGTGCGTCCGCTGACTTCGGAGTACATGTCAGGAAGTGCCTCCTACGAAAACGCCAAGTGGGTGCACACAGCGCTCACACATGCGCATATTCCCATGGATGCGCTCGATGAAGGGCTCCTGATGAGCGAGGACATCAGCCGCTACAAGGTCATCGTCATCAGCGGCTGTCATATCCGGCGCGACGTTGCCGCGAAGCTGGCGAAGTGGGTGGAAGCCGGCGGCACGCTTGTCACCAGCGGCTGGGGCATGGCAAGGGATGAATCCGACCGTCCGCTGGAAATTCTCTGGCCGGTTTTCGGGCTGGCCTCCCGCGATACATTTGATGCCTGGGGAAATGTGCCGGGCTATGGCGGCAGCCGGCTGGGCGCAGTTGGCAAGAAACTTGATCGCGAACCTCCGGCGGGCGCCACGCTCACCAGCAAGGATCCTTCGAAAGGATCTTTCATGCCGGTTGTGGGCCGTGAGGTTCTGGACCCGCTGCATAGCGAGGATGTGATGGCAACATATGCCGATGGCAAGGCCGCAGTCGTCCGGCACCGTCACGGCAAAGGCACGGCTTGGGTGATCGGAACTTACGCCGGCGTGGAATATGCCTGGGAGCCCATGATCAACACGGATAAGGATCAGAAATGGTTCCGCGCGGACAAGCGGAACTGGATCGCCGGGCCGGTTCTGGAAGCCGGGGTCCGTCCGGTTGTGGATGCGACGGGCTACTACAACATCTGGGAAGACGCGGCCTTTGTCGAGGGACATATGCTCCGCAACCACAAGACCGGAGCTTTGGCCGTGATCCTGATCAACTGGGCCCACCACATCAAAAAACCTGTCACGATCAAAATCCGGGAGGCTGGCATCATGAAAAACGCCAGGTCGGTCGCCACGGAACAAACCTTCCCGCTTGAACGCAAAGGCGACGCCCTGGTGGTAACCCTGCCAAATCTGGACGAGGGCGACATTCTGTTGTTAACGCCATAAAACGGCTTGAGATAAGCATGCGCATCAATTGGCCGCGTTCAAATCTTTTACCGTGCAAAGCTTCTTGTCCTGCCTCTACGGGTAACGGGCTTCGCTCTTTAACCTGCGGCCAGCAGTTCGCCCAGCGTCGCGCGCCCTTCATAGAGCGCTTTGCCTACAATCACGCCGGAGAGATTTGAAAGCTCAAGCGCGTTCAGGCGGCGCACATCGTCCGCTATCGCCACCCCGCCCGACGCAATCAGACTGACATCGCCCAGCGCCGCCGCCACGGCGCGCACGCTGCTGTAATTGGGGCCTGTCAACATGCCGTCAGTGGCAGTGTCGGTATAAATCACAGTTTTCACGCCCGCTTCTGCGGCGCGGCGGGCAAGCGCCTCGGAGGTCCATTCGGTCGCCTCGACCCAGCCCGAGACCCGCACACGCCCATCGCGGGCGTCTATCCCGACAACCAACCGTTCGCCGAAACGCGCCGCCAGCCGCGCCAGTCCACCGGGATCCGCGCAGGCACGCGTGCCGACAACGAAGCGTGCTGCACCGGCATCAAGCACGGCCTGCATCTGATCCTCGGTGCGCAGCCCGCCGCCAACCTGAACGGGAATCCTGATCGCGGCTGTGATGCGGGCGATCACGCCGGTATGCGCCGGCACGCCGCGGAAAGCGCCATCGAGATCCACCACGTGCAGCCAACGCGCGCCCTGCTCTGCCCAGTGCTGGGCCATGGCGACGGGATCCTCGCCATAAACCGTCACCTGATCGGCCAGCCCCTGCCGCAGCCGCACGCAGCGTCCGTCTTTCAAGTCAATTGCGGGATAAATTTCCATAGTGTGAAGGGTGTTCGGTGTTCAGTGTTCGGTGTTCTTAATCGTAATCTTAATCATTAGCGTCTCACAGGACACAGGCTGTCAGGAAACACGCACATTCCTGTTCGGTTTCGCGGTAAGTCATTTACGACATCTGAAGTTCATTTGCATGCAATTATGCCTAACAGCCTATAGCCTAAACCGCTACAGCCTCGGCGGCCCTGCGGGACGCCAATCAATCTCACAATGTTCCCTTGCTCGACGGAACGCCCTGCACGCGCGGGTCGCGGCGCACGGCACCGGCCAGAGCGCGGGCCATGGCCTTGAAAGCCGCTTCATAGGCGTGGTGCGGATCGCGGCCGTACAACTGGGCCACATGCAGGTTGAGCCGGCCTTTGACAGTCAGCGCCAGGGCAAACTCGTGCAGCAACGCGAGATCAAACGCCAGAATTTTACGCGCCCGGTTTGCAAATTCCCAGACCAGATAGGGGCGTCCGCCGAGGTCCACCACGGCGCGCGCCAGAGTGTCGTCCATCGGCACATAGGCGTGCCCGCAGCGCACAATTCCGGCGCGGCTGCCGAGTGCCTGATCCAGCGCTTCGCCCAGCGTCAAACCAAGATCCTCAACGGTGTGATGATAATCCACCGCCAGGTCGCCACGCGCCTTGATGGTCAAATCCAGCAAGCCGTGTTTGGCGAAAAGTTCCAGCATGTGATCAAGAAACGGGAGGCCGGTATCCACCGCCGCCCGTCCGGTGCCGTCAAGATTGAGCGACACTGTGATTTCGGTTTCCCGCGTTGCGCGGTGAATCGTGGCCTTGCGTGCTTTCATTGTTTTTCTCCAGCGGCCCCGTTCAGCGCCTGCAGCGCTGTCAGCAGCCGGTCCACTTCCTGATCTGTGCCCACTGTTATACGAAGGTGCGCACCGGTTCGCAGGCCGGCGAAATAGCGCACCAGAATGTCCTGCGCCTTGAGGCGCGCGTAAACTTCCCGGGCCGGAAAGTGCGCCGGCGGGCGGACCCAGAGAAAATTGCTTTCCGATGGCGTCACATCGTAATCCAGCGCCGCCAGTCGCGCCGCCAGCCGCACACGGGTGGCCTGCACACGCGCCACGTTCGCCCGCATGCATGGTTCGTCGCGCAGCGCCGCAACGGCCACGCGCTGGGCAATCAGATCCACGTTATAGGAATCCTTGATCGTGTAAAAGGCGGCAATCAAGTCGGCGGGCCCAACCACGTACCCGAGCCGTAACCCTGCCAGCGAGTAGGATTTCGAAAGCGTGCGCATGACCAGCACATTGGGACACGATGCGGCAAGGCGCATAGCGTTATCGGAGGCGAAGTCCGCGTAAGCCTCGTCCACCAGCAGCACGCCCGCGAAGCTTTTGGCAAAAGCGGCGACGGCTTCGACCGGACAGATTCGCCCCGTGGGGGCATTCGGATTCGCCAGCAGAAAGAGCGATGCCGTACAGGTTTCCGGCAGGCGGACATCGAACACCGGATCCAGTTCCACCATTACCGCACTCACACCGCGGATTGCCGCCAGCACTGGATAGAGTGAATAAGAGGGCTCGAGAAATCCGATCTGCCCATCGTCCTCGACGAAGGCCCGTGTGGCCAGAGCCAGAATTTCGTCCGAGCCATTGCCCACAAACACCTGCTCCGGCGCGACGGCGTGCCGTCCGGCGATGAGCGCACGCAATTCCGTGCAGACGGGATCAGGATAGCGCCGCAAATCATCCGCCGTAAAGCTGTGCAGGGCGGCAGTCACAGCCGGCGACGGCGGATAAGGATTTTCGTTGGTGTTGAGTTTGACCAACCCCGGTCGCCGCAACTGTTCACCCGGGGCATAGCCGCACATGGCGGCGACAGAATGCTTAACGCGGGGGTTCGTACTCATTGACCGACCTCGAAACGGATGCGCGCCGAGCGGGCGTGGGCGTCGAGCCCTTCGACACGGCCAAAGGCTTCGATCACAGGCAGGGCCTCCTGCAAATCGGCGCGCGTAAAGGCCATGAAATTCGAACGCCGCCGGAAGTCGTCCACCGACAGGCCGGAGAACATCGCCGCCGTACCGCCCGTGGGCAGCACATGACTTGGCCCGGCCACAAAATCCCCGGCCGATTCCGGCGTCCAGATTCCGATAAACACGCCGCCTGCGGCCTTGACCTTGCGCAGCCAGTTGCGCGGTTCACGCACCAGAATTTCCAGATGTTCCGGGGCAAACTGATTGCAAAGATCCATGGCCTCATCCAGCGTGTTCACAGTCACAATCAGCGTGCCTTTTTCCAGCACCTTCAGAATCGCGGCGCGGCGGGAGAGCGACTCCGCCTGCCTGATCAACTGCTCGCGAACCGCCAGCGCCAGCGGCGGAAAGGTGGTCACAAGCAGCGCCTTTTCGAATCCCGTACCATGTTCAGCCTGCGACAGCAGATCGGCTGCCACACACTCGGCCGGCGCGGTTTCGTCGGCCATAATCGCGATCTCACTGGGCCCGGCCACGAGATCCAGCGCACAATCGCCATAAACCAGACGTTTGGCCGCCGTGACGTAGGCGCCGCCCGGCCCGGCGATCTTTTGCACTTTACGGACCGTCTTTGTACCATAGGCCAGCATACCGACAGCCTGCACGCCGCCGACTTTGTAGACTTCGGTTGCGCCAGCCAGTTCGAGCGCAAAAAGCAGGTGCGGATTTAGCTGCCCTGTGCCGCGACAAGGCGTGCAGACCACGATTTCCGGCACACCGGCCACCTTGGCCAGCGTAACCGTCATAATCACCGTTGAGACCAGTGGCGCCTGACCACCGGGAACGTAGATGCCAACTCGATCGAGCGCCACGAACTGCTCGCCCAGCGTACCGCCCTTGGAGGTGAAAATGGACCAATCCTTGCGCATTCCCGCGCGGGCGAAGGTCGTCACACGCCTGTGCGATTCACGTGCGGCAGCGCGGAAGTCGGCGTCCACACGCTCCCGCGCGGCGGCAAACTCCGCCGGCGTCACGCGAAACTCGTCGGGACGCAATGCAACGCCATCAAAATCCTGCACGTATTTCAGCACTGCAGCGTCGCCGTTCAGGCGTATGTCCTCGAGTATGCCGCGGGCCGCCTCTTCCGCAGAAGCATCAAACGCCGGCCGTTTTAAAAACGCGCTGACAAGCGACGAAGGTTCACTGGACGTCCACTTGGACATTTTTATTTCCATAACATTCACCCTCTGATTCCCGGGATTCTGCATCCAGAAAAAACTTACAACCCGCTCATTCCGACTCGCACACTGCCCCGCGTCGGCGTATCAGCGGCTGCGGCCAGTCCGGTCCGCAGCGCCCGCACTAGCGCCTGGTCCCATTCAGAGCGGCTGCTGGAAGAGTCTAACACAACATGCGTGACGGCGCCCGCACAGTCGAGCTCCACCATAGCCTGCGCCATCAGCCAGACGGCGGAAGAGCCATTCGTGGATCCTGCCACGGGCGGCACATTGAATTTAAATCCGCGCATCTCCAAGGACTGGCTAAACCAAACGGTCCCGCGCATGCTATTAGAATTTCCGGCGCCAGACGCGAAAACCCGGACATCGGACTCTGCCCAAGCCGTCGGACCATCGGCCAGGCTGGACAAAGCCGGACTCGCCAGGCGCCATTGGGAAACGCTATCCGGCGCATCCTTCGGACCCGCCTCAAAATATGCCGACACGCCGGCTGACGGACCTGCCAAAGCCATAGCCTCTGTGGCATTTGTGCGGCCAGTCCAGCGGAACCCCCAGCTCGTTGGCAGTGCAAAAACCACCGGCGACCAGGGGGCTGAATCCCCCAGCGTGCGCCGCACATACACCACTCGCGGAGGCTTTTGTGTGTGGCGCAGCGCCGGAGCCTCCGGCGTCGCGCCAATCCATAGCATCCACGGCAACGCCCAGACACACGCGATCAATGCAACGGCAACCCAAAGGCTGCGCAGACTGGGGCGATAAGGAGAATGGTGTGACATACCCATACCTACTTAGGACGGGTCGCTAAATGCACCTCGCGCGATCCCGCCTCCTGAGCCATATTTAACAAGCGCACCGTGGTCCCATGCCTCACAGCGGCATCCGCCTCGATCACCACCGCCTGCGCTGGCCGTTCATGGGTGGCACGCGCTAAAGCCGCCCGCAGCGCGTCCATCTGCGCCGCCTCGCGGACCATGAACCGCTGGTCGTCAAAAAAAACCAATTCCTCGCGCGGCTTGCCAGCCTGTGGTTCAGGCGCGAGCACCACCATGTCATGTCCATAGCGTGTGCCGCCGGTAAATGGCGCAGCGGGCAGCTCCACGCAAATACCCGGCTGTAGCACGAAGGCCTGCGACAGGCCCAAATAGAAAACAATCAGCAGCGTAACGCTGACCCACGGAGCAATCGTTGCCAGTGCGCCTCCAATGCAGTTTGCGGGTTGATACCGGCTAAACCCGGCCACTCGCCAGGCCATGGGTTTTAAATCAGGCGCACTCATGTTTCGTCCCCGGATTCTTCGCCCACGGGCGCCTCCACCGACCGGCTGCCATTCAGATACCCGATGATTTCAGACGACGCACTTTCCATATCGAGCACTATTTTTTCGACACGGCCCACCAGAAAGTTAAAGGCGACATAGCAGGGCGCCGCCACGGCCAGTCCCGCCGCAGTCGCCACCAGCGCAGCCAGCAGTCCGTCAGTTATGGCCGACGACTCAACCAGCGGCGCCTGTTGCCGGATCGCCAGCACCGCGCGAATCATGCCAAGCACGGTGCCTAGCAGGCCGAAAACGGGGGCCACCTGCGCCACGCTGGCGAGCACGACCAACCGCCGCTCCATACGCGAGATTTCGGCTCTTCCGACATTTTCCACCGCCGTGCGCAGCGTTTCACGCTCGGCCGAACGGTACTGGATCGCCGTACGCACAACGCTGGCGACAGGACCCGGCGTCTCATCGCAAATGGCCACCGCCTCAGCGACATTGCCACGCCGCAGATTATTGACAATCCCGCGTAAAAAATCTTCGGACTTAATCCGTGCCCGGTGCAAATGCAATACACGTTCCAGAAACACGCCCGCAGCCACTAGCCCGCTCGCCATAATAATCCATGTAACCGGACCGCCTTCGCCAATCAATTCCCACATAGTTGCCGTCCTCTCATCGCACACGCATCCAGTGTTCTGCTCGCAGCCGTCCGACACGTTCGGCGGCCTGAGGTGAATCCGGCACCTGAGCTTCAACAACGCGTTCGAGCACGCGTTCCGCCTGACGCCATTTACCATCCTGCTCCAATAAATCCGCCGCACCAAATGCTGCCCTGGTGAACCACCCTGCCGCCGCAGGATCGGGGGCCTTCTCGGCCTGCTCCAGATAGCGGCACACAACACGGGCGTAATACTGCTCCATCGCCTCAGCCCGGCGGCCGAGCTTCTCCAGACAGCGCCCGGTCTTATACTCCGCCTGGAGCTTGAGATCAAAGCTGGCCTCGGGCATACGTGCAACGGTACGATATGAAGCCATGGCCTCGTCGTACCGCTTGGAATTGTCGTTGCCCAGAGTGAACTGGCAATCGCCTTTGCGCCCCCAGGCGGCGGCGGCAAGCACCCCGTCGCTGGTCTGCCGGATCAGATCTTCGAAAATCAAAATCGCCCGCGCAAACTCACCCAATTCCGTCAAGGCATCGCCTTGAGCAAAGCGCGCCTCGGGCAGTCGCGGGCTCGCCGGATAGTCCCGCGCCAATTGCGTGAAGCACTCGATGGCCCGCACATATTCCTTCTGCTTCAGCGCCGCACGGCCAGTCTGATAAACCGCCCCGTCGGCCAGGGCATTGCTCGGGAAGCGCGTAACCAGTTGCCGGTACCAACGCTCGGCATCAGCATACTGGCCGCGGTTCCAACCATATTCGCCGAGCCAGACCAGCGCCATCGGCGTCCACTCAGTGTCAGGATGCGTTTCCACAAAAGCCCGGCAGGCGCCAACCGCAGCCTCATCGCGACCGAGCATGTAAAGCGCTTCGGTACGCATAACCTCGGCCTGCATGGCAACGCTGGCTTTGGGAAATTCGCGCACAACACGTTCAAAGAAGGCCAGCGCGTCGGCAAAGCGAAAAAGCCGGTAGGCTACCAGGCCGGAGCGCAGCAGCGCTTCGGGACAGGCCACGCCGTTCGGGAACACCGTCAGCACATCGGCATACCCGTCGAGCGCCTCGCGCAACAGGCCTGCAGATTCGCGGCCCTGGGCAATACCCAGCAGCGCCCGTTCGGCAAACAGATGGTCCGGCCACTGCCGCACGATGCCACGAAAAAGGGCCTCGGCGGCCGGACGATTGCCGCCACGCGCCACACTCTCGGCCTCCTGAAAAGCGACCTGCGGTGCTAATGCAGAGGCTGGAAACAGCTGACGCATCCGCGCATACGCCTCGGCCGCAAGCTTGTACTGCTGGTTGGCAAAAGCCGCATCGCCGACCTTGATCAGGCACGTCTCGCGTTCAGACGGAATCGTCGCAGCTTCGGCCGCACTTTGAAACGCCGTCATGGCCTCCGCAAATCGCTGCAAGTTCCAAAGTGCCCACGCCCGCCCTTGCAAGGCCGTTGCCTGACTGGACCGGTTGGTGAATGTTTCCAGACAAAACCGGTACTCCTGTTCGGCCCGGTCATAAACTTTTCGCCCGAGATAGGCCGACGCCAGCTCAAACTCCAGCGCCTCAGCGCGGGGCTGATGCGGATTTTCCGTCACAACTTTCCTTACCAGCGCTGCGCCATTAGTAAGGTCGCCGTTGCGCAACCACAGATGCGCTTTACGCGCAGTACCTTCACTGCGTAATTCAACCGACGTCGCAATTACCACCGCGCGATCGGCCGACCGTGCGGCCGCCTCCAGATTGGTGCGCGTCTCGTCAAGCTCCGACAGCGCCAGCCAGGCACGGGCTCGCAAATCGGCACTCAGCCGCTGATCTTCGCCAAGGATGCTGAGCCGGTTCCAGCCTTGATCCCATTGCCCCTCGCGCGCCAGCGCCAACCCCTGCCAATAACGCCCTTCCGCATTTTCCGGAGCGTCTCCGCCACGTGCCACCAGACGATCAAAAACCGCACGCGCATCGCTCCAGCGTTCCATTGAAGCCAGCGACCGACCGTATTCCAACAGGTTGGCCGCGCCTTCATCCGTCGCACCAAAGCGATCGTCAAATGTCCGCATCACGCCCAGGGCCTCTTCACGTCGCCCGGCACGCCATAAACACGCCGCACGCAGACGCGCCGCACGCGGAGCGTAAACGCTGCGCTTATCGTATTGCTCGCATATATCCAATGCCGCCAGAGCAGCCTGCATGTCCCCCATCCCATAGCGGGCCATCGCACGCCAGAACCGCCAGGCCGGCGACCATTCGGCAGTCTTCGGATCGCGCCCGTCGAGCAGTGCCCGCATGGCGCCATATTGCCCGCGCAGGGTCAACGCGCGCGCCTGCAGCACAACAATTTCATCTTCGAACGCTGCTGGCAAAGCGCCGGACTTAAGTATGTCAAGCTGGCGCAACGCCACATCTGGAAGGCTGTCCTCGATCGCCGCGCGCGCGGCCGTCAATGCCGAATTTTGCTCCGTGGTCAAACCGCCGGCACCCGCCGCAGCAGCAAACGCCACCGACGCCAGCAACGCCAGCCAACGCCGTCGAAATGTGAAATTCATTACAAGCATACCTCCATGAACAATAATTCTATTTGGGCCGAAAGCGCAAGCTTTGCCTCCGGGTTCCCAAAACTTAAGGTTATTGCCATCAGACAGCCGCACGTCTGATTTCATTTTTCGCTTTGTTCTCGCGCTTTCCCTTCAAGAGAGGCAGGGCGAGGCGCCCGCCGAGCCGTCTTTGCGGCTGAAAAGTGGCTGTCCGGGTGGGCCCAGCGCCGCTTAGCCTCACATCACGCACATTAGTGTATACATTTCCTCGTTGCGACATCGGGAGTGCGGGTGCTAGAATTCTACAAACGAGAGAGGATCCCATGGCTAAATCAATAAACGATCAAAACGAAGTTCGTGATAGTGACGTTGTGTTTGACTGCCCGTTTTGCGGCAAGAGCTTGGCTATTGATGTGCGCGGAGCTGGCTTGGT
>JBAXJV010000051.1:0-12109 GCA_037137675.1 bacterium
ACGTGACCTGCTTTACCTTGACCAGATCAAGCAGATTATGTATAGGGCTTGGACGCAACCGGGAAATGTAGACATCAGCGGAATGGTAACAAAAGTGCAAATTTCGCTGCGCGCTGACGGCGCGCTGGTCGGCAGCGCCATCGTTAAAACTTCTGGAAATACAGTAATGGATCAATCGGTCTTACAGGCGGTCCATTCCGTGGCACGCATTCCCGGCGTGCCAGCAGAATTTTTGTCTGCCCATCCCTGCATTACAATTGCTTTTGAACTTACCAATTAAAGGACTCAGCCATGATTAATCGTCGTTCGCTAGCTTCTCTGGCACTCGTTGTTCTGCCGCTCATCGCTCCCGCGCAGGAGGTCTGGATCACCAAAAATACGGCAGCCAAAACTTCAGTAGACCTTACCGGGTTGCGCGCCACATCTGGTGGCGGGGCGCTCTTTGTGCAAACGGTGCAGAACGACCTGCTGCGCTCAGGATGGTTCAACATCGCCACTCCGGCCACCTTCAGCGTGCGCGGAACGGCCACAGTCGGGGCCGATTTGAGCGCAGCCTGCGAACTGCTCGACAACAGCCGCAACCGCGCACTTTTGAACAAAACCTATGCCGACACGGCCGCCGGGACACGTCATCAGGCCCACCACGCCGCAGATGACATTATTTTCGCAGCCACCGGCAAAAAAGGGATGAACGGCGCCCGGCTGCTACTCACAGGACGCCGCAGCAGCGAAGGCAAAGAAATTTTCCTGTGCGATACCGACGGCGCCAACCTGCGCCAGTTAACACACGACAACTCCATCAGCCTCGCGCCGCAATGGGCGCCGAATGGCGAGACTTTCGTTTACACATCCTACCGCCGCAACAACTTTCAGGAGGCCAACCTCGTAGACCTGCGCACCAACCAGCGCTCGGTGATCGCGGCCTATTCCGGCATTGATATGTGCGGCGGCATAGCACCTGACGGCGGCAGCATGCTGCTGGTGCTTTCCAAGGACGGCAATCCCGACATCTACATCCAAGGACTGAACGGCGGCACTCCTATCCGCCTTACAAAGTCCGCTCACGCAGGCCAGGCCAGTCCTTGCTGGTCGCCCGACGGTAATGCAATTGCATACGTCTCCGACCGCGCCGGTTCGCCGCAGCTCTACGTGATGAGCCGCAGCGGCGGCGGCGGACGGCTGCTCACCAGCCGTGGCTCGCAAAATGTCGCCCCCGACTGGGGAAATGAAGGCATCGCCTATTGCAGCCGCCGTGGCGGACGTTATGTAATCTGCGTGATCAACCCTGCCACACGCGAAGATCGACAGATCAGCCCCTCAGATTGCGATTATGAGGACCCGAGCTGGGCACCCGATGGCCGGCACATTTTCTCCACACGCACCACAGGCTATCGCTCGTCAATTTGCATGCTTGACACAATGGGAGATGCTCCTTTAAGTTTGAGCCTTGGTAGCGGTGATTGGACTTCGCCGGCCTGCACACGTTAGCAGCGGTGAATGGATTTTTTAAACGGAAACTTAGACATAGTAGCGATACACGAGTAAATACAGGGAGCATTATGACGGCAAAAACTTGGATTATGGCGGCGTTGGTGGTTTCAGTCGCAGTTACATTTGGAACCGGGTGCAAACGCACAAAAAACAAAACCGGGGCTGGTCTTGGACAAACTAGCGACCTGCTGAACGGAACAGGTTCGGGCGGACTTGGTGATGGCGGACTGGCTGGACGTGACGGATTCGCCGGCAAGCAGCTTGTCAACGGTCAGTTCCCGACGGTGTTTTTTGATTTCGACAGCGCACAGGTAAAAGACGGCGAGCGCGCAAAGGTCGCACAAGTGGCCGAGTACCTGAAAGCCAACGCCAGCGCTACAGTCGTACTGAGTGGTCACACAGACGAACGTGGCAGCCCGGAATACAACATGTCGCTCGGAGAAAATCGCGCACTGGCCGTCCGGGAGGCTTTGACACAGGACGGTGTTGACGCTGGACGGATGCAAACCCGCAGCATGGGTGAAGAACAGCCCAAGAATCCCGGCCACGACGAGTCCGCCTGGGCTCAGAACCGGCGCGTCGAGTTCGAAGTGCTTGGCAGCAAGTAATACGCAAAGGGCGGTACGCGGCGTATATTGCAATGGGCAAAGTCCGAAAGGGCTTTGCCCTTCTTGTTTTATATTCGCACCTGCCGTAGCATGCCCCTGTGAACTTCTCATCCATGACTCCAGCGCTGGCGATGATCTTCGGCACCGACGGCCCAATGGAGTGGATCGTCATCGCTCTTGCCGTGCTAATGCTTTTCGGCAGTCAGCGGCTGCCAGACACAATGCGCACACTAGGCCGCCTGAGCGCTAAACTTTACCGCGCCCGCGATGAGTTCCGTAAAGAATTTCAAAAAAACCTCGATCCACCAGATGACGCGGAAAACAACGGATCCGTAAGTCGGAGTCCGGATGTCGTAGATCAGAAAGCTGAAGTTGGCATCCGCCGGATGGATCAGGCAATGAAAAAGGGCCCGGGGTTCGGGGCGCATGAAGATTTTGATCCGCCGCCCGCCTCCGGTTACCACCTGCCACCTTCCAAGGCTGACCTCACCACTCCACCAGCAGAGCGTGCTGAATGAACCGGGCAGATGCGCCACAAAGTCGCGCCTGCGCAACTCCGGAAGTAATTGGGGATGGCGGACCCATCAAACCATTTTTAGGACACCTAGAAGACTTGCGCCGCGTGCTATTGCGCAGCGCGGCAATTATCGCGGCACTGTTCTGCCTGGCGCTGACCTTTGCACCGCAACTCTTCACTTTTCTGAAGTGGCCATTACGGCGGGCGGCCATTGACCCGGATCAATTCCTGCGCGCCTTTACAGTAACTGGCGGTATCACGCTCTGGATGCAAATGGCCTTTTGGGCAGCAGTTGTGGCGGGGGCGCCGCTGCTGCTGGCAATCTGGACAGCCTATCTCCTGCCGGCACTGAATGTGCGCGAACAGCGCATGCTCGTGCGCGGATTGTTTTTCGGCGCGCTGCTGTTTCTAGCAGGCGCCACGCTGGCCTTCGCAGTCATGCTGCCGCCCGCCCTGCGCGTAATGCTGGATGTCTACGGATGGCTGGGCATCCCGGTGACATTCTGGGCGGTGGACGATTATGCCGGCTTCTGCCTTAAGCTCATGCTGGCCTTCGGAATCACTTTCGAGATGCCAGTAGTGCTGCTGGCGCTTGGATATCTCGGCATTATCACAGCCCGCCAGCTTGCGAACTTTTGGAGACACGCCATCGTGATCGCGCTTATCGTGTCCATGGTTGTCACACCCACCACCGATCCGATCAGCCAAATCGCTCTGGCCGCACCGCTGATCCTGCTCTACGGCATCAGCATCCTGCTGCTCTGGCGCCACGAGCGGCGGCAGTCCGTGCCAAACTAGAGCTACATCAGACTTCGATCAGTACACCTGCGGGCGCGCTGGTGTCCGCATCGTCCCAATTGCGCGGTTTCGCGGAACCGACGGAGGAAATCGGCTTGGATGACAGCTGCAAGCCACGTGCTTTCGCGCTGCGCAGCTCCAGCTCACCCACCGTAAAAACCTGCTGCAGAATACGGAGACGCTTGGCGGGGCGAAATTTGACGTACAGTTCGGCAACGGGCTTATCGCTGAAGAAACGCAGCCGGGCCTCGCCGTTTGGCGTACACCAGTACTCCTTGTTCATGATCGCCCCGCCGAAAACGAAGCGCTTCATGTAGGTCATGTCGTCCTGCGTATAAACAAGCACCATCGGACGGTCCCGGTCGAATTTGTCGCCGTAAAGCAGGTCTTTTCCGATGTAGAGACGGTCCGGCGGCGGGATCATCTGGTAGCGGCCATTCTCGAACAGCAGCAGAATACGGTCGTAGCTGGAGACTTCGGCCAGCGTTTCCCCCTCAACTTCAGTTCCCACAAAGCCCTTTTCGCGGTCGTAGCATACGTTGAGATTTTTTGCCGCCACATCGCGCATTTCAATCGTCGTAAAGCTCTCGATTTGCGTGCGCCGGGGATGTCCCGCCGCATGGTTCTTAAGCAGCTCCTTAAGGTAGCGGATGGCGTATGGCACCAGCGACTTGAGGTTCTTCTCGACTTCGGAAAGTTCTGCGACCAGATCGCCGACTTCCTTTTTCGAGCGATTGATATCGAACTGTGAAATGCGCCGGATCTGAATGCCTAGCAGATACTCGACATCGTCAATCGTCACGGCGCGTCGCAATTGAGAGCGAAACACATTGACCCCGTCGAGCACACTTTTCTGCACTTCTTCGTAGCGGTCAAGTTTTTCAATACGCTTATAGATGCGATTCTCCACGAAAATCTGCACCAGCGTGCGAATATGAATTTCCTGAAGCAGCTTATCGCGCTGCGCCTCCAGCTCACGCTTCAGCAGTTCCACCAGGCAGCCGGTGTTGTAACGCAGAATTTCATCCACGTTCATTTCGACCGGACGGTTATCGCGAATCACCATCGGCCGCACGCTGAAGGAGACTTCGCACTGCGTGAAGGCATACAATGCCGCAATGGCCTTTTTGGGATCCTGCCCGCCGCCGAGTTTGATTTCGATCTCGACCTTGTCGGAAGTGAAGTCGTGGATTGACTGGATGGCGATCTTCTTTTTGCGCGCAGCGTCTTCGATCGAGCCGATCAAAATGTCGGTAGTCGTCCCGTAGGGAATTTCACGGATCACCAGGGCATGATCGCCGCGCGGCTCCATAACGGCCCGCACGCGCACCCGTCCACAGCCCTTGTTGTATTCCGATACGTCCATGCGTCCGGCCTGCTGAAAATCCGGCAGCAGATGAAAGGGCTTTTTTTGGAGAACGGCGATCTGGGCCTGAATCAACTCGCCGAAATTATGCGGCAGAATACGGGTCGAAAGCCCCACCGCAATCCCGTCCGCCCCCAGCATCAGCAACAGCGGCAGCTTGCACGGCAATTTCACAGGCTCTTTGTGACGCCCGTCGTAACTCGGCACAAAGCGGGTCAGTCCGTCATGAAACAATTCGCGGCGCGCGAGCTCGGACAAACGGCATTCAATGTAACGGGAAGCCGCCGCCGGATCCCCCGTGTAAAGATTCCCGAAATTCCCCTGGCCTTCAATCAGGTGCTGCCGGTTAACCAGCGACACCAGCGCATCACCGATCGAGGCATCCCCGTGCGGGTGGTACTGCATGCAGTGTCCCACCACATTGGCTACCTTGATGAATTTACCGTCGTCGTTCTCGTGTAACGACCAGAGGATGCGGCGCTGCACGGGCTTAAGTCCGTCCTCGACATCCGGAATCGCGCGGTCGCGAATCACATAGGATGCGTACTGTAGAAAGTAGCTTTCCACCATCCGTTGCAGCGGGCCGTCGCCCACGCCTGGCCCCAGGACCTCGACGCCGGAAGGCGGATGCCCGGCGCCGGAAGCTGATGCAGCAGGGTCTGCGGAAGGTGCCTCGACCGGCTGTATTCCGGCGACAGTGGCGGCTTTGACCTTGCGCACAGTACGCACGGGGTCTTCTGCATCAGCGCCAGCCTCTCCAAACAACAAACCCTGTTCGTCATTCATAGCGTTTCGTCCACAACCAGATGTTTCAAAATGTATTCACGCCGCTCAGGGGTGTTTTTGCCCATATAGAATTCCAGCACGCGCGGAATGTAGTGATGATTTCCAACGGTCACATGCGAGAGACGCATTTCGGAACCGATGAAGCTCTTGAATTCCCCCGGCGAAATTTCGCCCAGTCCTTTGAAACGGGTGATCTCATGGCCACGCCCCAGCGCCGCCGCGGCCTGGTCACGTTCGGACTCGGAGTAACAGTAGCGGGTCTGCTTGCGGGTCCGCACACGGAAAAGCGGAGTTTCAAGAATATGAACGTGCCCTTCCAGCACCAGCGGCTCGAAAAAACGCAAAAAGAACGTCAGCAGCAGATTTCGGATATGCAGCCCGTCTACATCGGCATCGGTAGCCAGAATTACACGATGGTAGCGCAACAGTTCGGTGCTATCCTCGATATTCAGGCTGCGCATCAGGTTGTAAAGTTCGTCGTTTTTATATACCGCTTCACGCTTGAGTCCGCAGGCGTTAAGCGGCTTCCCCTTAAGAGTAAAGACCGCCTGAGTATTGGCGTCGCGGCAGCTGGTAATCGAGCCCGCAGCCGATTGCCCTTCGGTGATGAAAAGCATGGACTCCGTGCCACGCTGACGTTTGCGGTCAAAATGCAACTTGCAGTCTTTCAACTGCGGAATACGGATTGAAACCGCGCGTGCCCGTTCGCGGGCCATTTTCTTAACCGCCTGCAATTCGCGACGGATCAATTGCGTTTCGCGAATTTTGGTGACAGCCATCTCGGCCGCCGCTTGATTCTTGTGGAGCAATTCAATCACCGCATCGCGCACCTCAGCCACCAATCCAGCCCGGATGTCAGTGTTGCCGAGTTTGTTTTTGGTCTGCGACTCGAAAACCGGCTCCTTCAAGCGAATGGCGATAGCGCCGACCAGCCCCTCGCGCACATCTTCCCCGTCAAATTTGGCCTGCGCGAAATCGTTGATCGCCTTCAGAAATCCTTCACGAAAGGCGCTGAGATGGGTACCACCGTCTGCTGTAAACTGGCCGTTTACAAAGCTGAAGTATGTCTCCGAGTAACGCGCCGTATGCGTAAACGACAGCTCCAGCGTCTTGGTCTTGTGATGCAGCGGCTCGTAGAGCGATTCGGATACCACCTCTTCGTTAACCAGATCGAGCAGCCCGTTATCCGACACCAGAGTCTGGCCGTTGTACTGCAGCTTAAGTCCAGTGTTGAGATAGGTATAGAGCTGCAAACGACGCAGGACGTGCGGTTCCTGAAAGGCGGCCATGCCGAAAATTTGCGGGTCATGC
Organism: bacterium; assembly: GCA_037137675.1. Lineage (GTDB taxonomy): Bacteria > Verrucomicrobiota > Kiritimatiellia > CAIKKV01 > CAIYGI01 > CAIYGI01. Next base: position 6,878 of record JBAXJV010000051.1, read on the forward strand.
TCGAACTGAACGAAGGTGCCGTCCTTTTCGTCAAGCTTGCCTTTGCGCTCCTTGAGTTTAACTCCGCAGGCAAACTCGGCTTCGGCAAATTCGCCGTCGCGCACACTGCGCACCAGAAAACGCTTGGAGAGCGCATTAACGGCCTTGGTTCCAACCCCGTTCAAGCCGACGCTGAACTGAAATACATCGTCGTTGTACTTAGCGCCGGTGTTGATCACCGAAACACACTCCACCAGCTTGCCAAGCGGAATGCCTCGCCCAAAGTCACGCACAGTTACTACGGTGCCTTCAATGCCGATCTCAATCTGGCGGCCGAAGCCCATGATATATTCGTCCACCGCGTTATCGAGAACCTCTTTGAGCAGCACATAAATGCCGTCGTCGGGGTTCGAACCGTCGCCGATGCGCCCGATGTACATCCCCGTCCGCTTGCGGATGTGTTCGAGCGACGACAGGGTCTTGATCTTGCTCTCGTCGTAATTATGTTTCACGTTCGCCATTTTAAAATTGAGCTGTTACTCCGCGCCATCCGCACCCCGCCCACCCTCAGCCACTGCGGGCACGCGGGTGAGCATAGCAGGTCCGGCAGCTCAGCGTAACCATGTCATTCCATTTAGAATGAAATGGTCTTGAGCACGTTTACGCCGTTTTCGTGAAGCACTTTAATCGCACGATCAGGATCGTCAAACCGCACGATCATAACGGCATTCATGCCGGATTTAAGGTTGCAGGCGTACATATATTCGATGTTGAGGCAGCCTGGTTCAAGCAGCGTTGGAATGCCCATCAGGCCGCCGGGCTTGTCCGGAACCTCGATCGCCAGCACATCCGTGACGTTCACCACGCAACCCGCCATTTCCAGAATCTTTTGCGCCCGCTGCCAATCCTTTACAATCAGGCGCAGAATGCCGAATTTCTCTGTGTCCGCCATGCACATCGTCAGGACGTCTATGCCGGCGTCGGCGAGCGCCTTGCAGGGCTGGATCAAACGCCCGGGCTTGTTCTCCAGGAACACGGACAACTGCTTCATTTTCATCCCTCTGAACCCTCCGTGCGTTGATCAATGACACGCTTGGCCTTACCCTGACTGCGCGCTATCGTCTGCGGCTCCACCAGCCGCACCTCAATACGCAACCCCACCACATGCTCGATGGCGTTGGTCAACTTCTTCTGTAATTGTTCCAAGGCGCTGACGCGATCGCGGAACATTTTTTCCGTGATCTCAACCTGCACTTCAATCTGATCCAGCCCTTGCTTACTGGTAAGCAGAATCTGGTAGTGGGGAAGAGTATTTTCGACCTTGAGCAGCGCCGCTTCAATCTGGGATGGAAAGACGTTGATGCCTCTGATGATCAACATGTCGTCGCTGCGGTGACTGATGCGCCGGATGCGCCGGAGCGTGCGTCCGCAGGCACACGGCTCCGGAATGATCGAAGTGATGTCGTGCGTCCGGTACCGGAGCATCGGCATCGCCTGCTTGCTCAATGTCGTGAGCACCAGCTCGCCCTCCTCTCCATCCGGGAGCACCTGGTCTGTCTTGGGGACAACGATTTCCATCAGAAAATGGTCCTCAAAAACATGGAGGCCGCACTGGCAGGCACACTCCGTGGCCACGCCCGGGCCGATGATCTCGGACAAGCCGTAGATGTCGAAAGCCTTGATCCCGGCCCGGTCCTGAATATGGGCGCGCATGCCGTCCGTCCATGGTTCTGCGCCGAAAACCCCCACACGCAGCTTGAGATTTTTGAATCCACTTCCAGTGGCCTCGATGGCCTCGATCAGATGCAGGAAGTAGCTGGGCGTGGAACAAATGCAGGTTACACCAAAGTCCTGCATCACCATTAGCTGGCGCTCGGTATTTCCACCGGAAATCGGAATCACGGTGGCCCCGAGAGCCTCGGCGCCGTAATGCGCGCCCAGACCGCCGGTGAACAGTCCGTAACCGAAGCAGTTCTGAATAATATCTCCCTGGCTGACGCCTGCGGCGGAAAGCGTCCGTGACATGACGCTGGTCCAGACTTTCAAATCATCCGCAGTGTATCCCACAACAATCGGTTTGCCGGTGGTGCCGCTCGAGACGTGAAGGCGGACCACGTCGCGCATGGGACAGGCAAAAAGGCCATAGGGGTAGGTATCGCGCAAATCGGATTTCTCCATAAATGGCAGACGAACCAGATCAGCCAGCGAGCGAATATCTTCAGGCTTGATTCCGGACGCCTGCATGCGCCGGCGGGTGAGATCAACATGCGCATACGACAGCGCAACATTTTCTTGAAGCCGGGCAAGCTGGATGCGGGCCAATTCGTCACGGGTCAGGAAGTCTGCATAACTGTCGGGGTGAATAGGCTCGATGCGGCTCATGGCAATCTCCTCACTTGACGGCATTGCGCCCTGTGTTGAAGGCTTCGAAATTAACGGCCTGAAGCTTTTCCGGAAAGCCGGCCCTGATATTGGCGGTCCAGATTTCGATGGGGATATCGAGGTAATGGCTCAATGCCCCGAGCATGGCGACGTTCAGGCTTTTCTTGTTGGGCAGCGGCGTCTTTGCAAAGATCGAGGGTCCGATCAGTATGCCTCCGGGCCGGAGCGCATCGGGATAAAGCACGAGTTCATCCTCAGCCAGCACCAGCAGATAATCTGCTTCGCCATTGGGAATCATAGGGCTGAGGACTTCCTTCCCGAAGCGGATGTCGCTGGCAACTGAGCCGCCCCGCTGGCTCATGCCATGGACCTCGGCTTTCTTGACATCGTATCCCGACTGGAAAAGCACGGACGCCAGCAGCTGTGAACTTTTAAGGATGCCCATTCCGCCAAGGCCGGCGATCCGGACATTGCACACGCGGTCCGCCATCATTTTCCACCTTCCTTACCGGCAGCCTGTTCCCAGGCGCGAATTCACCCGGCGGCCAGCAAACAGGGCTGACGGGCGATCAGAACGGTCAGCTGATTACTTTGCAGCGCCTTCAACAGCTCGGCCTCCAACTCCGACGCCTGGCGGACGGGATCGAAAACCAGCACATTGGGCACATGGAGTGCTTTGACCACGTCCTCGATCAGAATCCGCGTTGCGGGAGAATGATTCAACCGCCGCCCTGTGGCAGGGTGTTCCTGCTGCCCGGTCATAGCAGTAGTAAGGTTGTCCAGCACAACCACTACGTGGCCGGTGGCCGGAGGATTGTAGACCATTTCCGCAATTCCCGTCAGGCCGCTATGCATGAAGGTGCTGTCACCGATGACGCTGACAACGCGGCGCGCCTCTGTTTCGGGAAGCACATGCCGCAGGCCCAACCCGACGCCAATGCTAGCCCCCATGCAAATTTGTGAATCCATGGCGCTAAGCGGCGGCAGGGCAGCCAGTGTATAGCAGCCGATATCGCCTGCCACGATGAGGTCGTGTTTTTTGAAGATTTCGAAAACGTAGCCGTGCGGGCAACCTGCGCACAAACGCGGCGGCTTGCCCTTAGGAAGCGCCGCCTCGGGAGCCGGATCGCGAGCCAGCATGCGCCGCACGCGGTCAACGTTGAGTTCGCCCATCCGGTATTGATCGGGATTCCATGGCACATCCCCGCCGGCTGCCCGGATTTGTTCCACCAGGCAGGGATCGTTCTCCTCAATCACAAAACCGGCGGATTTTTCCTTGAGGAAAGAAAGGATCAACCGCATGGGCAGAGGGTGGGTCATTCCCAATTTCAGGAAAGAAGCCTGCGGGGCCGCTTCCCGCGCATGTAAATACGCCACGCCGGCGGAGACGATGCCGGTTGAGGATCCTTGAATGATTTTATTTGGTCCCTCCAGTTCGCACCATTCCCTGATCTCGTTCAGCTTTGCCCTCAGCTCGCGGTGCTTGATACGGGCATGGCCGGGAATCATGACGCGGCCAGGAATATCCCTCACAAACCGAGCCGGCACCGGAACAACCTTGGCATCGGCAGGCGCAACGATCGAAGCGGTGTGGCAAACGCGGGTGGTCAGACGCAGGATCACGGGGATGCGCCAGCGCGCCGACAGGCTGAAGGCCAGCATGGTGAAGTCATAGGCTTCCTGCGCATCCGCCGGTTCAATCACCGGCACGCCGGCTGCGATTCCAATCCGGCGGGTGTCCTGTTCGTTCTGGCTGGAAGCCAGTCCGGGGTCGTCCGCCACAGCGAAAACCAGCGCGCCGGAAACGCCACTGTAAGCGGCGGTGAACAGCACATCGGAGGCAACATTGAGCCCGACATGCTTCATGGTGACCAGAGCGCCAGCCCCGGCAAAAGCTACGCCCAGCGCCACTTCCGCAGCCACCTTTTCGTTCGGGGCCCATTCAGCCTGCCCGCCAATGGCGTCGAAGTTTTCGAGGATTTCGGTGGAAGGGGTTCCGGGGTAGCCGGCACCGCGTGCGCAGCCGGCATCCAATGCGCCCTGAGCCACGGCTTCGTTGCCGCTCATCAACTTACGTTCTGCCATGATATGTCTTTGCCGTAGCAATATACGATATTTGGAATTTGCCAGGTTGCGGTTTCACCTGGAATTATGCCTGACCAGCATGGCTAGTAATGCACTTTTCCGATCTTCAGCCAGAGATTCCGCGCAGCTCCGGACATTAGCACGGCCGCAGCTATTGAAAACAGCTTTGATCGCGATGAATCGGAACGGCTGGTAAGCACTACCGGCGCCTTGGCACCGACCAGTATGCCGGCCATATCACCGCCGGTGAGATATACAAAACTTTTGGCGAGCATATTGCCGGACTCAATGTCGGGAACAATCAGGATATCGGCATGACCTGCCACCGGGCCGGATATTTTTTTATGCGCGGCAGACTCGGGTGACAGCGCATTATCGAGCGCCAGCGGACCATCGATTTTGAAAGACTCAGAGTATTGACACCGGTCATTCATCTTGGCTAGACAGGCGGCATTGACGGTGGCCGGCATGGATGGGTTTACCATTTCGACGGCTGCCAGAAGTGCTACTTTCGGCTCAACAACACCAAAAACATGCGCCAGATAGACGGCGTTCATGATGATGTTGGCCTGCGTCACAAGATCCGGCGCAACATTCATGGCTCCGTCAGTGACAAAAATTAACCTCCCGTAGCGCAGCGCTTCCCAGATAAAGACGTGGCTCATGGTCGGACCAGCCCGCAATCCCCAGTCCTTGTTTAGCACTGCGCGCAAATAGTCATCGCTGTGAATGTAGCCCTTCATCAAGATGTCAGCCTTGCCTTCGCTGACCATTTTCACCGCGCAC
>JBAXJV010000052.1:0-11996 GCA_037137675.1 bacterium
ACCCTTTCTCATCTCCCGCCCCATCTGGCGGCTTTTGCGCCAGCGGCATTCCTGATCTGAAACACCTTGAAAACTTGTCCCGCCATGCTCAAAAACCGGAAGATTTAACCACGGATTACAGGGATATCACGGATGGAACGAAACTCAGCTCCCGCATGTTTTGCATTATCCGTGCCATCAGTGTAATCCGTGGTGCGAAGTTGCTTTGTCTCATGCCCATTCCATCTGGTGGCTTTTGCGCCAGCGGCATGCCCGGATCCTGAATGCCGCCCCTGTAACTCCCGTGGCCTTGTCCGGCTTCCGGCAAGAAAAGACAGCAAGAAAAGACAGGCTGACATCTGGACAGCATGGCTGTAAAGTGGGTGCGTGAAAGAGGTCCTGCTGTAAGTAAGAAGGAGTGGTGGATTGTGAAAACATTCACGGTTGAGCGGATGCGGTGCGAGCATGTGGTAAATCCGCTGGGCGTCGAAGTGCCGCGTCCACGGCTGTCCTGGGAATTATGCGGACTGCGTCGTGGCCTGCGGCAGGCGGCTTACCGCTTGCGCGCGGCATCAACCGGCGCGCGGCTGGCCGCTGGCGAGGGCGACATCTGGGATAGTGGACGCGTGGAGAGCGCGCAGTCAGTGCTGGTTGCATACGCCGGGTCGCGACTGCGGTCGCGGCAGCGGGTCTGCTGGCAGGTCGAGGTCTGGGACGAGATTGGCGAAGTTGCGACGAGCGCACCTGCTTTTTGGGAGACGGGGCTGCTTCAGGCGCGTGACTGGTCCGCACAGTGGATCACATATACGCAGGGCGGGGGCACTGTGCCTGTTGATCCCGCACCTTTTTTTCGCAAAGAGTTCAATCTCGATCGCCCTGTGGAGTCAGCCCGCGCCTACGTGTGCGGTCTGGGCTATCACGAGTTTCACCTGAACGGTAAACGGGTGGGCGACGCTGTACTGCATCCGGCCTTCACCAAGTATGACGCCAAAGCGCTTTACACAGTTTATGACGTGACCGCTTTGTTGCAGTCCGGAGTTAACGCCGCAGGTCTCTGGTTGGGCACGGGCTGGTACAACTGCCATTCAGCGGGCGCGTGGGATTTTGCACAGGCGCCGTGGCGGGACGTCGTCAAGGCGCTGGCGCAGATTGAGGTAACTTTCAAGGATGGTTCGCGGCAAACCATCGCAAGCGATTCCGCAGGGCGCTGGAGCGCGAGTCCGATCCGCTTCGACGGCCTGCGCGAAGGCGAAACCTATGACGCACGCGAGGAGCAGCCGGGCTGGGCTACGGCCGGATTTGAAGCGCTCGAATGGAAACCCGCCATAATTGCACGGCCGCCGGGCGGAGCATTAAAGGCGATGATTATGCCCCCCTGCCGGGTCATTCAAACCACGGCGCCGGTGGCGCGACACGAAGCACTGCCCGGAGTGTGGGTTTTCGATCTGGGACAGAATATGACCGGCTGGGCGCGCTTGACTGTGACAGGGGCAGCCGGCACCAGAATTGTGCTTCGTTATGCCGAGAAGCTCTCTGAAAACGGTGAAATTGACGACTCCAACATCCAGTCTTTCGCGAAAGGCAGGCCGTTTCAAACCGACACCTACATATTGCGCGGTGATCGAGCAGAAATCTATGAACCGCGCTTCGCTTATCATGGCTTTCAGTATGTGCAGGTGACGGGCCTGCCGGAGCCGCCGACTGACCATACCTTACAGGGGCGGGTGGTTCATACCGATCTCGAGACAACCGGACGCTTCGCCTGCTCGAGCGAGCTGCTGACCTGGATTCAACACGCCGTGCGTTGGGCGACGCTGGGCAACTACCACGGCATGCCCACCGACTGTCCGCATCGCGAGAAGAACGGCTGGACTGGCGACGCGTCGCTGTCGAGCGACCAGATGCTTTACAACTTCGACGCTGCTTCGTCATACACCAAATGGCTGGACGATTTTACCGACTGCCAGCGGCCCAACGGGGCTTTTCCCGGCATCGTGCCAACCGGAGGATGGGGTTACAATTGGGGTGCGGGTCCGGCCTGGGACGCCGCCTACTTCACGCTGAGCTGGAATCTTTACCTTTATCGTGGCGACCGCGGCATACTCGAACGGCACTACGAGGGAATGCAGCGCTATCTTAGCTTCCTCGCGGGCATGGCCAGCGGGGGCATTGTAAATTTCGGTTTGGGCGACTGGTGTCCTCCCGAAGGCGTGGAGGACGGGCACGCATGTCCCGCAGCGTTGACCAATACGGCCTACTATTTCTCCTTCGCGCGACAGACGGCGCGCGTGGCGGAGCTGCTGGGTAAGCGCGTTGAGGCGGCGCGCTATGCGAAGCTGGCCGCTCGCATCCGGCGCGCCTTTCTAAAAACTTTCGCGACGCCCTTGACCGGCATGTTTACGGGTGAAAACCAGACTTCGATGGCCACGGCGCTTTTCCATAACCTGGTTGAACCGCCGCAGACAGACAAGGTTCTGGCAGCGCTGCTGGAACGTGTAACGGCCTGTCACGAACATCTGGAGTGCGGAATTCTCGGCGCCAAATACGTGATGCGCGCGCTTACCGACAGCGGTCACGCCGAACTGGCGTATCGAATCGCCATGCAAGAGGACTATCCCAGCTGGGGCCTCTGGCGTAAGTTGGGAGCGACCACGCTCTGGGAGACGTGGGACGGCAAGGCTTCGCAAAATCACCACATGTTCAGCGACGTTGGCGCCTGGCTTTACTACGCGCTGGCCGGCATCCAGCCCGACCCCGCGCAACCGGGATTTAAACACGCCGTGATCCGCCCCAATCTGGTTGGCGAGCTGGAATGGGTGGAGGCCGGGACGCATACTCCCTATGGCCCCCTCAGTGTCGAATGGCGCCGTGAGGCAGGAGGCGCGATCTTCGAAATCGTCGTGCCCGCAAATACCACGGCGACGGTCTCATTGCCAGCCCGCAATGCGCCCACAGTGACCGAAGGCGGCCGTTTGGCAGCCGGAGCCGTGGGCATACGGATTTCAGACGCACATGAAGCCGGTCGCGCAGTATTCGAGGTGTCGGCAGGGACCTACGAATTCATCTGCGAGTTGTAAGGATGCACAGCCTGCAACTTGGCAGCCTGCGTCCCATGGGACGCTAATGAACAGCAGGAAAGAAAAATGCGAAAACAAACGCAAGCGGATTCTAAAACAATTCTGGTCACCGGTGGCGCCGGCTTTCTCGGATCGCATTTGTGCGAGCGGTTGCTGCACGACGGCCATGCGGTAATCGCTCTGGATAACTTTTTTTCGAGCACTAGGGACAACATTGCGCCGCTGCTGAAGCATCCGCATTTCGAATTTCTACGCCACGACGTGGTCGAGCCGTACATGGCGGAAGTGGACCAGATTTACAACCTGGCCTGTCCGGCTTCGCCAGTGCATTACCAATATAACCCGGTCAAAACGACCAAGACTTCGGTGATGGGCGCGATCAACATGCTGGGTCTGGCCAAACGGGTCAAGGCTCGCATTCTTCAGGCCTCCACCTCCGAGATCTATGGCGATCCCATCGTCCATCCGCAGGTCGAAAGCTACTGGGGCCATGTCAACTGCATCGGCCTGCGAAGTTGTTACGACGAGGGCAAACGCGTGGCCGAGACGCTGATGATGGACTACCACCGGCAGAACGGCGTGGACGTTCGCATTGTGCGCATTTTCAACACCTACGGCCCCCGCATGCAGCTCGACGATGGACGCGTGGTGAGTAATTTTATCGTTCAGGCGCTGCGCGGCGAGGATCTGACCATTTACGGCGACGGGCTGCAAACACGCTCGTTTTGTTTCGTTGATGATTTGATCGAAGGACTGGTGCGGATGATGAATCAGGACGGCTTTATTGGCCCGGTCAACCTGGGTAATCCTGACGAGTTTACAATGCAGCAACTGGCGAGTGAAGTGATCAGGCTGACGGGCTCCAAGTCACGCCTGGTGCATCGCCCCCTGCCGGCCGACGATCCCAAACAGCGCAAACCCGACATTACGCTTGCCCACGAACGCCTGGGCTGGACCCCGAAAGTGGCGCTTGAAGACGGCCTGCGCAGAACAATCGAAGAATTCCGGACGCGGGTGACACAGAATCAGAAGTAAAAGAAGCCGTTGAACGGGCGTTTTCAGTCTGATTTTTCTCGCCGCCGCCGCATCAATCCGCCATAATCCGCCGCATATTCTACGCACGGGAGACACCAATGGAGAAACGAATGGACTTGTCCGCAGGTTCGGTTACAGGCCTGCATCATCTTGCAATCCGGGCCAGCGACTTCGACAGAACGGTGAAGTTCTACACGGACGGACTCGGGTGCCGGGCGGCAACCAGCTGGGGCCAGGCTCCCGGTCGCGCCGTCATGCTGGACACCGGAAACGGAAGCTGCGTCGAAATTTTTGAAGGCGGCCAGCCCGGCCCAAAGCCGGAGGGCGCGCTGCTCCACTTCGCGTTCTCGACCGACGACTGCGACGCCTCGTACCGGCGCGCGCTGGCTGCTGGCGCGAAGGGCACAGTTGAACCGAAAGACGTCACCGTGAGCGCGAAGCCGCAGCCGTTCTCGGTGCGCCTCGCCTTCTGCACAGGGCTGGACGGCGAGACCATCGAGTTCTTCCAGAAGGCCGGGTAAAGCACAAAGCCGGCTTAGATCAGGTTGCGCTTCCGCAGGGCCTATCTTGTCAATGCCGCCGCCACTCTCTCGCACAGCTTTCTGCTCTGTCAATCCATCTTCAGCAGAATTCCGCTTTTGATCGCCCCTCGACACAATAATGCAAATTGATTCAATCCGCTTTACTGCTGGGTTTCGCTAACCAGGCCAGTCGCCTTGTCAGCCTCAGCGGCTCACCGTGACGGTTCGCCCTACCCGTATGTCAGGCGCTCAAGTTCGCGAGGTAGGGCGAGGCGTCTTTATCTGGAAAGCAATTCAATAGCGTCCTGTAGGGACGCTAATGATTACGATTAAGTCCCCACACTTATGCGCGATATTCACGGCGGCGGGGCGAGCCGTAGCAACGTGAAGGGATAGAGCACGGTTGCGTAGACGGAGCCGTCGTGCGCGACGATCAGCGCCAGAATGTTGTGCAGCGGCATCAGCGTGCCGTCCGGCGCGAAGCTGATGGCCCCCCGCGAATCCGGATGTTTCCCCTCGATCCGGTTGCCGACCGAGTGGCCGCGAACTGACTTGCCGGCCCGCCGGCGCAGATCGATTTCGAACAGGCGCAGGTCGTTGAGAAACTGCAAGTAGGCGGTCCGTCCATCCGCCACCAGTCAGGTTTTTGATCCTTTCCTTACTCAATCACACAGCAATATGCTGACACGACCGCACGTCGCCGGCATCAGAATCCGCCAATTCCATTTCCAGCACCGTCAGACTGGCCGGCGGGAGCGTTATCGTCGTCGCCAAATTCACACGCTCTGTCGTTGTCCCGACCCGATGCGGGTGGTCGAGCGTATTCTCCTCCAGCAGGTTATCGCCGCCCGTCAGCCGGTGCACGGTCATCTGTTCTCCACACGGGGTCACACCGCGCAAGTCCAAGCTCACTGTCAGCGGACTGTCGGACAATTTCTGCACGATAGAGAGCGTCAGCTTCCGGCGCGCGTCGTCCACAGTGGCGACCACGTCGAGCGCCTCGACGTCGTCAAAAAGCACCAGGCTTGGGCGCGTCTCATCCTTCGCCTTTTCCGGGTCCACAATGCCGCAGAAGAACCGCTCGTGTCTGGCTTTGAACACGGGACCATCCACCACCGTCTCCACCACGCAGCCGGCGTGCGTGTCGCGCAGCAGCTGCTGCGGATACCAAATGGTCTGCCGCACCAGGCGGTCGCGATCGGTGAAAATGCTCCCCAGAGTGTTGACCGCCAGAGAAATGCAGGACAGGTCTATCGTTTTTGCATTTCGCAGAACCACGTGAAGCAGGGAAGCCACCGTCAACGCATCGGTATAGTTGTAGATCTCCTCCAGATCCCGGACCGGATCATGCCCTGTCCGGTACCAGACGTTCCACTCGTCGAACGCAATCCCAGGCCGCCGGCTGACCACGGGCAGCCCACCCAGTTCGCGATGCGCGCGGGAATGCACGCCCAGCGGAATATCCATAGCCTCGTCAATCAAATGGTTGGCGGCGGCAATATATTGCTCGCAAATGCGGCTGGCGGCCATCGAATCGGCGAAAACCGGCCGGCCGAAATAGTTGTGCATGCTGATCATGTCCGCCTGGCCGATCAGCCGGAACAGCACAGTGCGGTCCCATTCCGGATCCGGCCGGCCCAGGCCGCAGACGACCACCCGGATCGCCGGATCCACGCGCTTCATCTGGAGAATCGCCTCCGCGCACCAGGCGGCGTACTCCGAGGCCGTCTTCCGGCCCGCCTGCCAGTTGCCGTAGATCTCATTGCCCAGCCCGAAAAGCTTCACGCCATACGGTTCCTCGCGGCCGTGTGAGCGGCGCAGGTCGGCGTACCTGGTCGGAGCCGTGGAGTTCAGATACTCCACCAGATTGGCGGCATCTTCCGGCGATTGCGTGTGCGCATTGACGGTCAGGTAAAGTTCCGCGCCCAGCTCTTGGCACAAACTCCAGGCCTCGGGAATGCCGAAGGCGGTGGACTGCGGCACGTTCGTTGCGCGGAAAAGCTTGGCCCGCGGGCGACTTTCCTTTGGCCCCACCAGCTCCTGCCAGTCGAAATAGGAGGCCGCACAGCCGCCGGGATATCGCAGGAAACCCGGACGCAATTGACGGAGCGCGTCCAGCACGTCCGCCCGGACGCCATCGGCGCGCGCCTGAGAACTGGCCGGATCGTACAATCCGTTATTGATGCAGCGGCCGGCCAGCTCGATGAACTGTCCGAACAGCCCGTCGTGCACCCGGCCCAACCTCTTCCGGCCCAATACAATAACCCGCGCAGTCGTGTTCGCCATGACTCCCGCCTTTTCCCGTTCTGTTTTCAATCCCATCTCAACGCATCCGTGCAGATAATGTCTTGCTTACGATTGCAGTTCGTTCATCAACGCCCGTGACTTTCCAAAGGCAATTCGGCCAGATACACACCGTGCTCCGGCCCCGGCCAGCCTGCGTTGAAGATCACGCCACTCTGGTCCGGAAGCACGAAGGGATAAGGGAATGGCTCGCCGTTGTGGCCGTGCGACACCGACTTGGGACAGGCGCAAATAACGCGCTCATTCCAGCCTTTGCGCAGCCCCTCGATCTCAACCACGAAGAGCTTGAGAAACTCCGGACCGCCGGCACAGACGATGTAGCGGGAGTCGGGCGTTATCTGCATGTGCCCGCCCCAGCGGCCCGGCGGATAGGCCGCCGCCAGGTCCTCGCCCGTCCGCCAGTCGAGTGCGCTCAGCCACCACTCGATCTTGAGGTGGTTGAAGCCCGGCTCGTCGCACGTGACCGTCATGGGCTTTGGACAGAGATAGCTGACGATCCGCTTGCCATCGGGCGTCCAGAGGTAGTGGTCGCGAACGCCCCACATATCGCCCGGCCGCAAGGCCTCACTGGAAAGCTGAACCGGCTCGTGGATCCGGCCGTCGAGCGAGCGGATGTGGATGACCTGATCGACATCCCGTTTCGGAGTCGGCCAGCGGTCATAAGCGTAGAGTTCAGGATCGGTCGGGCAGCCTTGAACGTGATTGCAGAAGTAGCCGTCCGCTTCCAGCACCAGACGCGGCGGCTCGCCAGGCGTCAGGAGGTAGTGCCTGGACATCATGGGCTGCTCGTAGTGCCTGGTTTTCTGCAAAGGCCCGAAGAGCACGCTTTCGCCTGTCGGCCGGCGATAGTACACGGCGATCGCCCGGCGGCCGTCTGCGAGGAAGTTGACGGACGGGCCGGCCCAGCCGGCGAGCGACAAAGACGACAGTTCTTTGCCGGCCCGGATGTCCCAGATGACAGCCCGCACGCCCTCCGCCGTCCGGTTAGACAGTGCCGCCAGAAAGGTGCCATCTCGGACCTCGCCCACGCCGTACCCGGCGGGGAACGGGCGCTCGACCTCGCCGGTGGTCAGGTCGAGCATGCACGCCTTATGCTCGGCTCCGTCAGGTCCGCGAGTCCTGGCGTAAAGCAGAACCTTGCGGCCATCCTCGAGGAAGCAGCGGCTCTGATGGTAGACCGTGGACCACGCCTGTCCCTCCGGGTCTTCGGCGCGGGTGTGGATCCGCAGCACGCGCAGGCCTGTGTCGGGGTCATTCCAGCCGTCAAACACGCGCGAGGCCCGCGCGAAGACGGATTCGCCACCCTTCAGGCCGACGGGACTGCTAGAGCCGGTTGTCTTACTCATGGTTCTCCAGTATTTAATTCCACAACAGCACATCCTTGAACGCTACATCTTCCTTGCGATTCTCGAAGCTCGGCTTGTCGCCTTCCAACGCCCGCCGCTGGTCAGCCCCCCGCCAGTAAATCGCGTCGTCGCAATCCGGAGCCAGCTTGCGCCTCTGCGCGAAAACCTCCACCTTGAAATGCCTTCCCGGCCTGCCAGCCCTGGCGGCCCTGTGGGATGCCAATGCTAGGGCTTCATTCGCGGAAAGCTCCCCTCCGGATTGTCGCAGACCTCGTGCAGCAAGGTCATGAACTTACAGAGGTTCGTGAACGTGACCATCGGCTGGATGCCGTGGTCCCCGTTCGGAAAATAGCCGCCTTTCTTTAACAGCGGGGGAACTTTCGACATGATCTCCGGCTCGATCAGATGTTGATTGCCTTCATTCACGACCTCTTTTTCCAAATTGCCGAAAAAGATGAATTCCGGATGCTTGCGGCGAAGCGCCATGAGATCGTTCTTCCCTTTGGCTTCAAAGGGATAGAGCGCATTAAATCCGCTTTCCGCCAGCAACGGCACCAGCTCCATGGCGCAGCCGTCCGAGTCCACCGTGGAAACGGCGACCCCGGCCGCGGCGGCGACTTCGGTGACCATACGATAAAACGGCGCGCAGAACTGCCTGAAATGCTGAGGACTGATAAGCAGGCCAACGTTATACCCGATATCCTCCCACATGCTGACGGCTTCCGGCTTCAGCCGTTCGATCAGAGGCGCGATGTTTTTTTCGAAATGCGACTGGTGAAACAAGATAATGTCCTGAACTAATTCCGGGTCGTCATAGAGCGCCACGCTCGCCGCTTCGACCCCCATCAGACTGCGCACGGTGCCATAGGTGCTGCCGGCGTGAATTCGCAAGGGCTTGTCGCGATGATCGAACCGGCGGCAATTCGCATCCATCTCTTCCTTCGACATGAACTGCCGCGGCGTCATGCGGGTCTTACAGAATTCCCAGGAGGCGCGGTCGCGCACCGGATAGCGAACGAAGGCGGGCATACTGTACGTGTTGGCGTTGTCCAACACCTGCCGGGTTATTTCGCCGCTTTCCGACTCGATGATCTCGAACTCGCCCTCAATACGGGTAGTTGTGCGGAACCCCTCGGCGCCCCGGGCCATTCCGAAATCGAGGTCGAGATGGCCGGTCGTTCCCCAATAGCGGTGCCAGCTCTCCAGGTCGCGCATCTGCCAATTATCCATACACCCGCCGACATATTGCGGCATGCCGGTGGCAATCAACCGCTGGTGGTCGTTTTTCATCACCCCGCCCGACATACCCGGCGCGCCGCCAAAGCCGAAGATCGGCACATAGTCGGGCTTTTCAAAACGTGCGACGGCCAGAAATCGCTCGCGATCGTTCATAATTTCATTCCTTTTCGAGTGCAAGTCAGGATCACCGCCCCGTCATCGTGCCGCGCATAAAACACAGGGGCCGCGTCCAGCCGGTTGACCCAGCCCAGAAGCGTTTGCAGGATCATGCCAATTTTGTCCATAATATAAATCAATCCGATGAACGTTAAACTTATTGATGTTCAACACTATGAACAGTAGCGTAGTTCTTTCGTTAAGATCAATATCACATAATACACCGGCCCTGGACAGGGAGCGGATGAAAGCTCTGGACGGCATCTACAAAAAAACGGAGAAAACGCTGATCGCTTAAGGACGCGCTTCCGGGCATTTCCACGGCGCGGCGTGCGGCGCCACACAACACCGTGGGCAATCAAGACTGCCAGGTACTACCGGAACCAGCCCTGGTTCTTCTGGCGCCTGGCCAAGCGCACATATTCGTCTAGATCCTTGATGCTCGATGCGAACGCCTTCACCTGCAAATCGATGAACTGGTGTCCGCGCGCCTTGGAGGTCTGGCGCGTCGGCGCCACGTGATGGCGCAAGTCCTGGTAGAAGAAGCCGGTCGCGCCCAAGAATTTCATGCGGCTTGCCAGAAGCGGCGGCGGCGGGTCGTCGTAGGACATCTCTTTCTCCGTGTACAGCCCGGGCCTTCCCAGAATATCGAGCGCTGCCAGTAACACCGAGCATTCCCAGCCCGCGGCCCACTTGCCGGCGGATAACTCCGCAGCCTTGGGCACGGCTGCCCGCCATGGATTAAGGTACTGGGCTACGACGCCATGCGTCTCGTACAGCCGGCGCACGCAAATCGTCATGGGCGCGTCGTTGGT
Source organism: bacterium (assembly GCA_037137675.1). Taxonomy (GTDB): domain Bacteria; phylum Verrucomicrobiota; class Kiritimatiellia; order CAIKKV01; family CAIYGI01; genus CAIYGI01. Next base: position 10,473 of record JBAXJV010000052.1, read on the forward strand.
GCCGTGCATGCTCACCACGACAATCCGGCGAAAGCCCATTTTCCAGGCCTTAACCGCGATCAGCGTCACAAGCTCCATGATCTTTTCCGGCGGGATGGAAATGGTCCCGGCAAAGCCCTCCGTGGCGCCGGCCCAGGAATAAGCAACGTCCGGAAAGACGATCCCGTTGGTTTCGTCCGCCAGCCGGACGCAAAAGGCCCGGGCAATCATAGTGTCCGTGCCGATGGGCATGTGCGGTCCGTGCATCTCCGTGGCCCCGGCCGGAATCAGGGCGGTCCGGCCGCCGCGCTTGAAATACGCCTGCACCTCGGGTGCCGTGATCTCATCCAGAAACCGGCTTCGCATCGCTGTTATTCGCTTTGGCATTTTGCTTGTTCTCCTTAAAGACAGATCTTGCATCCGTGACAGACGCCGCCGGGCATAACACTTCAGGTTAATTACCTACGGCCTGCCGCCTTTCGTCCACATCGGCGGCAGGTCATGCCGTTCCGCTTTGAACAAGTCTGCGATTATCCGGTCGGTATCCTCAAACGAAACCGTCATCGGATCGGCCAGCAGCGCCCGGCGCAGGGCCTGCTTGCTCCCTGTCATCGCCGCCTCCAGCGTCAACTCCTGCACGTCCACCACGCGCGCCAGCCAGCTGCGCAGTACCGGCGGCAGCTCTCCGAAGATCTCGGCCTCGTAGCGGTCCGCATAGATCCGGGCTGGCACTTCCACGATCGCCCCCTCGGGCAGGTTGGTAATATTTCCGCGATTCGGGATGTTGATAAAATGCACGTCGCCCGCATTCTTCAGAATGGAGTCCGCGATCCTGATGACCAGGTCCGGCTTCGTTTCCCGGATCAGCTTGGCAATCGATTCTTTCCCGTCCGCCTGCCGCCGGATCTCCTCGTTGAACGATTTCATCCACTTCCGGCGCTCGGCGATCTGAAAGATGTAATTGACGTAGGACTCCCCGGGGTTGGAGCCGTGCCCCTGGAAATACGGGAGATACTCCACCATGTGGCCGCCCACGGGGGAATACCAGCCATATGCCTCCAGAATCTGCTCCACAGCCTGGCTGGCATAGGCTTCCGGCTTCTTCTTCAGCGAGCGCAGGAGCTTCGGCATCAAGTCCGCCTTGCCCAGCCGGAATTCCGTTACCCAGCTGAAATGGTTGAGTCCGCCGATTTTCATCGTCACCTTGCCGGCCTTCGCACGCGGCACGCCCACCCGGTCCAGCAGTGCAAGCTTCGCGTCCGGCAGAACCACCCCATCGCACAGCGCCAGGACCTTCAGGCGCGTGTAGCGGTTAAGCGCGGCGCCGATCACGGTCGTCGGATTGACATAGTTGAGGACCCAGGCCCCGGGACAGATTTTTTCGATATCACGGGCTATCTCCATGACCGTCGGAATGGTGCGGATTGAGCGGAACAGACCGCCGGGCCCGATGCAATCGCCGGAGGATTGCCGCACGCCATATTTTTCAGGAATTACGGTTTCGGTCTCGCGCAAGTCAACACCCCGATTGCTGAAAGTGAGCAC
>JBAXJV010000053.1:0-11836 GCA_037137675.1 bacterium
ATCGCCAAGCTTTTTCCGGTTGACGCCGAAATCGTTGTGCAGGTCACCAAGGGCCCGATTGGCACGAAGGGCCCGCGTGTGACGGCGAACCTGAGCATTCCCGGCCGATATCTGGTGATGATGCCGGGCAGCAATCTGCGCGGGGTCTCGCGTAAAATTGAAGACGACAAAGAGCGGATGCGGCTCAAGAAAATTCTGGCCCGGTTGCCGCAAATGCAGGGGGTGGGGCTGATTGTGCGCACGGCGGGAGAAGGCGCAAACCAGTGCGCTTTTGTACGCGACATGCGCGCGCTATCTGAAAGCTGGCGGCAGATTCAGGCCAACCTGCGTGATCTGCAGGCGCCGGCCTGCCTGTACCAGGAGCCGGATCTCGTCGAGCGCGTAATCCGTGACTGGGTAACCGAGGATGTTGATCGCATCGTGATTGATAATCCGAAAACCTTCGAGCTGGCCCGCGAATTGGGATCGAAGATTTCGCGGCGCCTGCGCTCCCGCGTGCAACAGTACGAGGGTAACCAGCCGATTTTTGAGCACTTCATGATCGAACGTCAGTTGGAGGACGCCTTTGGCCGCAAAGTCAACCTGAAGTCCGGCGGCTACCTGATTTTCGACGAAACCGAAGCCATGGTGGCCGTGGATGTAAACACCGGCAGGCATAAGGGCTCCCTGCAGCAGGAGGATGTGATTTATGAGGTCAACACTGAGGCCGTCGAGGAGGTGGCCCGCCAGTTGCGGCTGCGCAACATCGGCGGCTTGATCGTTCTGGACTTGATAGATATGAAGTCCAAGAAAAACCGCACCAACGTCTACAAGACACTCAAGGACGCATTGCAGCGTGATAAAGCGCGCACCAATGTGCTGCCGATTTCTCAGCTGGGATTGCTCGAAATGACCCGCCAGCGTGTGGACGAAGGGATTCTCTCTGCCATGCGTGTGGATTGCCCGTATTGCCACGGCCGGGGGGCAGTCAAGTCGGCTCTCACCATGAGCGTTGAGATACAGCGGCAGATCGCGGCGGTGATGCGGCGTTTGACGAAGGAGCGCCGTCAGGAAGCCAAGTTGCAAATCACCTTGCACCCCGCGATTCTTGAACGGTTGCGGCGCGAGGACGAAGCGTTTCTGGTGCAGATGGAGAAGCAGTTCGGCGGCTACCTGACGTTTCGCAGCGATCCGGCCAAGCACATTGAGGAATTCGAAATCCGCAATCCCGATACGAACGAAATTTATTGCGGCGTTCAACGCTCGGCGACTGCCTGATGAGTGCCGCGCGCGCCAGTTTGCCGGCCTCCGTCAAGAAGCTGCTGCGCGTGGCGGTGGGGGCCGGGCTGCTGGGTTTGCTGCTCGGCACGGTGGGCTGGGGACGGCTGACAGCGGCGGCGACGCCGGCGCTGGGAAACTGGCCGTGGCTGGCGGCGGCGGTGGCCTGGACAGGTGTAGGGCTTTTCCTGGCGGCGGAGCGCTGGGGCCTGATGCTGACGGTGGCGGGAATCTCCATGCGGCGTGGCCGGCTCTGGAGCATCTATCTCGTCGGGCAGTTTTTTAATGCGTTCCTGCTGGGCGCTTGCGGCGGCGACGTGGTGCGTGCGTGGTATGCGGCGCGTCAGGCCCCGCAACGATCGGTCGAAGCCGCAGCGACGATCTTGCTCGACCGCGGGCTGGGGCTGCTTGTGATGGTGTTTTTTTGCTGCGGCATGATTTTGCTGCGTATTCACATGTTCCTGGATTACGACGGCCCGCGTGATGCTGGCTTTTTGATGCTGCTGTTTCTCGCGGCGGGAGTGGCGGGAACGGTCCTTTTATTCCAGCGGCGCCTGCTTGAGCGGTTTGGATTATTCCGGCAGTTGGAGCGTTCCGGTCGAGTCGGGAGTTGGTTGAACCGTTGCTATGAGGCGCTCTATCTCTATCGCCACCATCCGCGCGTGGTGACCGGGGCCGTTTTGCTTTCGCTTGGCAATCTGCTGGCGTTGACGCTGGCCTGTCACGCCGTCGGTCAGGCGTTGGGACTGGCCGTATCATTGGCCGACTACTTTGTATTGTTTCCTCTGATCTCGGTGATTGCGGCAGTGCCGCTGACGCCCGGCGGACTGGGTGTGCGCGAGGGCTTGTTCGTGGGCTTGTTTCAGTCCATCTTCGTGCCCGCGCCTCAGGCGCTCGTGCTGTCGCTGCTGGTCTACGCCACCGGCACCGTCTGGAGCCTGATCGGAGGCGTGATCTACACTGCGATGCCGGAAAAACGGACGGTGGCGTAACGCCTGTAGCTGCGCAATTGTAATTATGGCCCTATCCGAAAAGTTTTCAACAGGGGTGTCTGGTGTCTTGTAGTAGCTGACGCTCGCTGCGGGGATACGTTTTTCCCTTTCTTACGATGGGTGGTGGCGTTAGAATAACACGCGGGCAGCTTGATTCACGCGCTGGGCGGTGATGCGTTGGGCTTCGGTAAGGAAGGCTTCATTGATAATGAGGAGTTCAGTGCGGTGGTGCGTAGTCGGACTGTATCTGGCCTTGATCACAATTGTTTCATTGTTGCCCGGCCGTGATTTTGGTGGGCTTAATGCGCCGCCCGGGGCGGATAAACTGGCGCATATCGGGATGTACGCCGGGTTTGTGCTTTTGAGCGCGTGGGCGCTTTGGGAGCGCGGCCGGGCGGATTTGCGGTGGCTGACTCTGGCGGCCGGGGTGGCCTTCGGCTATGGGATGCTGATGGAAATAGCGCAGGGCGCAATGGATCTGGGGCGTACGTGTTCTTTGGCGGATATGCTGGCCAATGCCGCCGGCGCCGGGCTGGGTGCGGCGCTCTGGCGGGGGTGGTCCAGATCTGCGCGACGGTGAAAACGCCGTGCGACAAGATGGCCGTGCAGGCAGAAATTTAATGTAACAACAGGAGGAGCGATGATGACGACAACTCAAGCGGGCAAAAGTAAAACCCACAAGACCATGACCGCCAAGGGGAAGTACAGCTCTGCACCGTACCAGTTGGACTTCAGCGAATACCCCAACATAAAGACCTCCACGCTGCCGGGTCCCGAATCGAACGCATGGCATGCCAGATGCACCAGGTATTTCAAAGGGCTGAGCGGGCAGGTGAAATTGTTTCCGGTGGCCTTTGAATCCGGCAGCGGTTGCGCGTTGCAGGATGTGGACGGCAATAAGTACATTGATTTCTCCTCCGGAATCTATGTCACTACTCTGGGCCATTGTCACCCCAGGATTACCGAAGCCGTGCAGAAGTATGCCGGCCAACTGATGAACTGCCACGATTTTACGACGAAGATCAAGACCTTGTTGTGCGAGAAGCTGGCCGAAGTCCTGCCGGGTGATCTCAAGGGGTTCCAGTTTTACGACTGCGGCACCGCCGCCGTCGAGGCCGGCATGCGCGTGTTGCGAGCCGGCAGCGGGAAGCATGAGCTGCTGTCGTGCTTCTATGATTTCCACGGCAAGACCTACGGGGCTGTATCGCTGGCAGAGATCCGTTCGCCGGTTTACGGCGCAACGCGCGCGCCGGGCATGCACCTGCTGCCACGGCCAAATCCTTATCGCCCGCACTGGGCCAAGCCGGACGGCACGATTGATACGGACAAGTACATCGCCTTTTATGCTGAGTATCTGGATCACGCCACGGTCAATGCGGTGGCTGGTTTTGTGCTGGAGCCGATTCAGGGCTGGGGTGGCTCGGTGATCCCGCCGGACGATTTCTTTCCGAAGTTGCGCAAGCTCTGCAACGACCGCAAGATATTGCTGATGGCCGACGAAGTCCTGACCAGCTGGGGACGTACCGGCAAGTGGCTGTGCATGGAGCACTGGGGCGTGGTCCCGGATGTTGTGTCAATCGGCAAAGGCTTTGGCAACGGTTTTCCGGTGACCTGCGTGGCTGTGCGCGAAGAATTTAAGGAGAAGTTCGAGGCCATCAGCGCCTCCAGCAGTTATGGCGGCAACCCGATGGCTTGCGCTGCTGCGCTGGCTTCGACTGAAGTCATTGAGGAGGAGGGCCTGCTGGAACATGCTGAGCACCTGGGCGAGTTGTTCGGCAAGCGCATGCTGAATTGGAAAAAGAAATTTGCGATTGTGGGCGACACTCGCGTTAAGGGTTGCCTGATGGGCGTCGAGCTGGTCAAGGACAAGGCCACAAAGGAGCCCTTCGATGAGGCCGGCAAGCGCGTTTATCAGCGGGCCTTTGCCAAGGGCCTGGCTTGGATTCCGGCCGGCCACATCCTGCGCATGAGCCCGCCGATCGTGATGCCGGACGAGGTCGCACACAAGGCGATGGATATCATTGAGGAATCCATCGGCGAAGTGGAGCGGGAACTGGGTTACGCAGGGAGTGCCTGACCGGTCATGAAGCATTTGCCTTTCAGTGAAGCTGGTTTGCGATGACGCTACAGGCTGGCGCCGCCACGCGTGACATCAGCCCCGGGCTGCCGCTAGCGTTGTATGGGTATCCGCATGTGAAGCGGATATCGACAGGCATTCACGATCCGCTGCTGGCGACAGTGGTGGTGCTGCAGAATGGCCGCGAGACCGCAGTCATGGCTTCGCTGGATCTGCTGATGGTCGAGCCGCCTTTTGCCCGTGCAATCCGCGAAGCCGTGGCAGGTGCGCTGGGTGTTCGTGAGGCCTGTGTTCTGATCGGTTGCACGCACACCCACTCTGCTCCGGTAACCTCCCGGCTGCTGGCCTGGAGTGGTGATGGCACGATTCCGGCGCCGGACCCGGGCTATCTTGATTTCGTGAAAAGTCAGGCCGTGGCAGCTGCGCTAGCGGCGGCGGAATCCGCCAGGCCCTCCGAACTGTTGTGGTCTGTCGCAGACGCCAGCGGTGTAGGCGGGAACCGGCTGCGCAAGGGTGGCGTCACGGATCCAGAGTGCGGAATCATGGCTTTGCGAAATGCGCAAACCAAGGCGGTCTTCGCGGTATCGTTGATCTACGGCATGCACCCGACTGTTTTACACGAGGACTCCACGTTGGTATCCTCGGACTTTCCTTACTACGCGCGTTTGCATTTACAGGAGTGTCTGGGCGAGGCTGTGACGGTGCTTTATCACACGGCGCCCTGCGGAAACCAGAGCCCGCGGTATTACGTCAACGGGCAGAGTTTCGCGGAAGCAGAGCGCCTGGGCCGCAAGCTGGGCGCCGCTGCGGTCGGAGCGCTGCGCGGGATCCGGGAGGATGACTGGTGTTCCGCGCCACGCCTTGGCGCAGCTCTGGTCCCCGTGGTTTTGCCGCGCCGTCAGCTGCAATCGCTTCCAGCCGCCCATGCATTGCTGAAGGACTACCGGGACAGGTATGAACGTCTGAAAGCCGAAAACGCGCCTCGCCCGGAAATCCGGACGGCGGAGTGCGCGGTCTTTGGCGCCGAAGGCACGGTTGGTCTGGCTGAGGCCGAGGCGCGCGGGGAAATTGAGCGGATTTTAGCGCGCTACGCACCACTTGAAGTTCAGGTTCTGCGTGTCGGAGATGTGAATATAGTGGGCCTGCCGGGCGAGTGTTTCACGGACTACGCGCTGACCATTAAGCAAAACGCCGGGACGCGGACCTTTGTGGTCTGTCTTGTGAATGGCGAGTTGCAGGGATACATTGTGACCCCCGAGGCTTTGGCGGCCGGCGGCTATGAGGCAACCAACGCCATTTTTGCGCCTGAGGCGGGTGACGTATTGGTAAAGACTGCCTTGGCGATGATTGAACGGATGGCGGGTGTTAACGTTTCCGGAATAGACTAGGCATGGTCCTGGAAGAGCCACGCCTTCACAGGCGCGGCTACGTAGCCGCCGTTGTAAGCCGGTGGCAAGTCCATGTGGAGAAAAAAATGAAAGTCGTAAAATTCGGGGTGATTGGTTGCGGGTTGATGGGGCGTGAATTCGGCAGCGCGACTGCGCGCTGGTGTCATTTGCAAGGCATGCCGGCCAGGCCTGAGATTGTGGCGGTGTGCGATACGCAGCCGGAACTGACGCGCTGGTTCACGGACAATCTGCCATCCATTAAGCAGGTTACTCAGGATTACCGGGCGTTGCTGGCCAATCCCGACGTGGAAGCTGTATACATCGCGGTCCCGCATCATCTGCACGCAGAACTTTATTGCGCGGCGATTGAAGCCGGCAAGAGTTTGATGGGCGAGAAGCCCTTTGGCATCGACAAGCAGGCCAACGACAAGATTATGGCGTGTCTGGCCAAACATCCGCAGGTATTTGCCCGCTGTAGTTCAGAGTCGCCATTCTTCCCGGCAGTGCAACGTATCGGGAGGATGTTGGAAGCGCAGGCGTTCGGAAGGATTATCGAGGTCAATAGCGGGTTTCTTCATTCCAGTGATTTGGATCCCGGCAAGCCAATCAACTGGAAGCGCCTGCTCGCTTGCAATGGCGAATATGGCGCGATGGGGGATTTGGGTATGCACGCTTGTCATATGCCGTTCCGGGCGGGCTGGTTTCCAAAGGACGTACGTGCAGTGCTGTCCAAAATTGTCTCGCAGCGGCCAGACGGCAAAGGCGGTATGGCGCCATGCGAAACATGGGACAATGCCACACTGCTTTGCACCGCCGCCGGCACGGACGGAGCGTTGTTTCCGCTGACAATCAAGACCCAGCGCATTGCGCCCGGTCACAAGAACACCTGGTATTTGGAGATTCTGGGCACAAAAGCTTCGGCGCGCTGGAGCAGCAAGCAGATCAATACGATTGAAGTGCTTGAATACAACGGCGGCGAACAGGCCTGGCAGGTAATTGACATGGGGCACGAAATGGCCTTCAAAACGATTACCGGCGTGAATTTCGAGGCCGGGTTCTCAGACTCGATCTTGCAAATGTGGGCGGCTTTTCTGCATGAACTTGTGACAGGAGCTCCGCTTTCCAGATACGCGAGCTGCGTAACCCCTGCTGAAGTGGCGCGCAGTCACAGCCTCTTTACAGCCGCGCTCAAGAGTCAAGCCAAAGCAACCACGGAGCTGGTTGGCCAATGATTCTGGCCGTGGATCTTGGCTCGACCTCGTTTAAAGCCGCGCTGTTTGACCGCCGGCTCAAGATGGTCAGTCAAGGGCGTCAGCGGTTGATTCACAGATTCGCAAGCGGTGGGCGGGTGGAGATTGATGCCGCTCAGGTGCTTGCTGCGTTGCGCGGGGCGCTGGCGGCGGCCAGAGTGTCGGCGTACGAAATACGGGTGATCGCGCTGACCAGTCAGGCGCAAACCTTTACAGTTGTTGATCATTCAGGGCGTCCGCAGCTGCCTTTCATCTCCTGGCAGGACATGCGTGCCGGGGCCGAGTGCGCGATTTTGAAACGGAAGCTGAAAGGCTTTGGCGACCACTCCAGCTTCGGTGAGATTCTTCCGGCTCTGCAGATATGTCAGTTACTCCGTCTGGCGCCCGGCACCGGGGTCATGCCTTTGAATCTACCATCCTATGTGGCGCGATTGTGGACGGGAGTATCGGTCACCGACAACAATATTGCCGCGATGAGCGGATTGTACTCATTGCCGCTCCAAGCCTGGTGGCCGGCGGCATTGCATGCCTGCGGCCTGCGGGAGCAGCAGCTGCCGCGTCTGATACCGGTTGGCGAGCAGGCGGCGGAGACAACCTCTGCGGCGCGCCGGTTCGGATTGCCAGCCGGTGTGCCCGTGGTGCTGGCCGGCAATGATCAGACGGCCGGCGGCTATGCCGCCAGGCTGGAAGAACGCCGGTCGCTTCTGATTACATTGGGCACTGCGCAGGTGGCTTACAGTTGTTGTAAAAGCATGCCGCCGCCAGGACCTGGCGTCATCCGCGGGCCTTATCCCGGCGGAAAGTTTTATCGTATGGGGGCCGACGGGTGCGGCGGTAACATCGTGAATTGGGCCGAAACGGCGCTTGCCGGGTGCGGTGATGACAGTGGCTTCTTTAGCGAAGCGGCACGCGCTCCGCAAGGAAGTCAGGGGCTGGTGTTCGATGCTGCATTGGATGCCGGCAGCGGGAGCTGGCGTAATCTCGGCTTAAATCATACACGGGCTGATCTGGCGCGTTCGATTCTAGAAGGGCTGAGCCGGCGGATGGCGGACCTGGTGCGCGGGCTGGGCGTGTCCGTGAAGGGGCAGCGTGTGCTGGTCGCCGGTGGCGGGAGCGCGCAAGCGCTGTGGCGGAAAATTCTGGCGGCGGAACTGGGCGCAAAACTGTTGGTTACGGACGCCAATCCATTGCTGGGTGCGGCGCGTATGGCCGTTCTGGCAGGTGGCTAGACGTCCGGAAAGAAGACCACATGAACCCGGCGTTCGGGCATTTTGATGATGACGCACGTGAATATGTGATTACTGATCCAGCTCCTCCGCAAGCTTGGATCAACTATCTTGGCAACACGCGTTTATCGGCCTTCATCAGTCAGCAGGCGGGCGCGATTTGCCTGTGTTCTTGGAGTGGCTGACAACTGGGATCGTGCGAAGGAGTTAAAACGCAAGTTTACAACCACCGGATCTGTGGACCAGGCCTTCGCCGCGCTGAATGCGTACTGGGAGCGCAAGACCGGAGTGCTGCAGGTAAATAGCGGGGATCCCCACTTTGACCGGGCGCTGAATATCTGGGCTCCGCTGAACTGTCAAGTCACGCTGGAGCGTACGCGCGACCTTTCGACCGATCATATCGGGGTGGATGGAATGCGGTTCAGGGACACCATGCAGGACGCGCTTGCCGTGGCCACGTTCGACCCTGACTTCGCCCGCGAAGGGATCCGGCTGATCCTCGCCTCGCAGGCGAGCGATGGCAGCGGAAATTTCTCCTTCTATCATTATGCGCCGGAACTGAAAGTGAATCTGTAACCGCACCGTTGCGACAATACAGTTTGGCCCGTCATGACGATTGCCAACCTGATCAATGAAACGGGGGACCTCCTTTCTTTGAAGAAAGTATACCATTCCGCGACGGTGGCGACGCCACGGTGTACGAGCATGTGCGCCTGGGCCTGGATCTCATCTGGACGCGGCGTGGCCCGCACGGCTTGCCGGTCTTGTTCGACGCGGACTGGAATGACGGACTCGCGGTTTTCCGTGATCCCGGGGCTGAAAGCGTGATGCTGGGGATGCAGCTGGTATATGCAGCGAAATTGTTCAAGGAACATGCGGTCCGGCTGAACCGCAACGCTGACGCCGGATGGTGTGATCTGGTGGCAGGCGAGTTGACTGGCATATTGAACTCCGATGTTGTTTGGGATGGCCGTTGGTACCGCCGCTTGCTGTTGTCAAACGGTAAGTGTGTGGGCAGTGCTTCGCGGCCTGAAGGACAGATATACCTTGAGCCGCAAGCCTGGGCGGTGATGAGCGGCGTTGGCGATTTCGAACAGCGTGGACGGAGCGCCGGAACGAGCTTCAAACTAAAAGACCAGACGCGGGCAATTTCCGCGTGGAAGTGTTTGCTGAAGCGCAGTTAAAGAACCTGAACCTGCTTGTCGGCGGCGGGTGGGGCATGCTATTAAACCTGTAGAATATAAGGTTTCTGACAAATGTTAAACCATGATGCCGGGTTTCAGCACTATCTCGAAGCGTTGCGCACTGACGGACGCTATGCCACGCCGGCGGGCGGGCGGCGCGCATGCTGTCCGTCGCTGTCCCTGCATGCGCGTCTGATGTGGGTTTATTTGCGCGCCGGCCGCGCTGCCCGGCGGCATGAACTGGATGCCGCTGCGTATGCGATGACATCCTGCCGCTGTCTCCACGCCGTGGAGGCGGTTGGCGGGCGGGTGACTGTGACGGGATTGGAAAATCTTGCGGCGGCCTTGCGGAAGGGCCCGGTAGTTGGAATTGGCAACCACATGAGCGCGATTGAGACTGTGCTGCTGCCGGCTTGTTTCTATGTTCACACCCCGGTGGCCTTTGTGATCAAGCAGTCGCTTTTGAACTATCCCGTCTTTGGCCCGATCATGCGCGCGGTGCCGCATATCGCCGTCGGGCGCGATGACCCGCGTCAGGATTTGCGCGCTGTACTGGAGCAGGGAGCGGCGTGGTTGCGACGGGGGACTGCGGTGATGGTGTTTCCGCAAGCCACCCGCCACGCCTGGTTTGAGCCCGGGCGCTTTAATACGCTTGGCGTCAAGCTGGCCGCGCGAGCCGGGGCGCTGGTGGTGCCAGTGGCGCTATGCACGGATTTTCTCGCAGCGGGGCGGATGTTCAAGGACTTCGGTAAGGTCCACCCCGAACGTCCGGTTCGAATCTCCTTCGGGCCGCCACAGAGGGTCGAAGGCAATGGTCGTGCGGCACAGGCCGCAACGGTCGCGTTCATCGAGGCGGCGATGCGCGACTGGGGTGTTCCAATCCGCTATGAGGAGTCACAGCCATGATGCCGGATTTACAGATGAGCGTAATGTGCGACGATGTGCGTCAGGAGAACAACGGAAAATTTATGCTGATCGGGCTCTTCGACGTTGTGGGGCTGTCGTCCTTTCCCGGCTTATTTCAGCGCATTTGTATTGTTAACCGCTGGTGTTCCGGTGAGGGGCCGTTTAAGGAACGTACGCGGCTGATGGCGCCAGACGGGAGTACGGTTGTGGTTGATGGTCGCGAGGTTGCCATGACATTGGCCAACAGCGAGGCCAATGCGACTAGCGTGGAGTGGTTTTTGAACGTGAAGTTTAATGCGCCCGGCGTGTATTGGGTGGAAGTGTTGTTGAACGGCGATTTACGGCTGCGCTATCCGCTGCGCGTGGCGGCGGTGACGCCGCGGCCGGAACCTCCGCAAGTTGCGTGAATCACAATTATCGAAGGAGCATGGCGGTGCGCTGTAGCTCGTGGGTTGAGATAGACTGGGCGGGCTTTCGTGCCAACCTGTCGGCTGTCATGACGGCGCTTGGCGCGCAAACGGAGCTGGTGCTGGTGCTGAAGGCTGAAGCCTACGGGCATGGCATGGCCGATGCCGCGCGTGAGGCGAGCGCGGTGGGCGTGCGACGGTTCGCGGTAGCACGGCTGGACGAGGCTTACGCAATGCGTGCGGCGTTGCCGGACGCGGAAGTGCTGCTTTTTGGCGGAGTATGGCCGGAAGATCTGCCCGGGGTGCTGGCCGGGCGCATTACGCCGGTGCTGATTGACGAAGCTCAAGGCCAGAGTCTGGCTGCGGCGGCGCGCGCGGCGGGGGCTGCTTTGAAGTGCCATGTTAAAGTTGACACGGGTATGGGGCGCCTGGGCATTCCATGGGCCGATGCGGCGGCGGCAATGCGGCGGCTGCTGACAGCGGGCGGGTTGGAGCTATGTGGTGTCTGCACGCATTTTGCCGCAGTGGACAAGGCTCCCGATTCAACCGCCGTTGAACAGGTGCGCCGTTTTCAAAGTGTGCTGGATGGTTGCCGTACATCGGGTGTTGACACGGGATTCCGTCACATTTCCAACAGCGCGGCTTTTAATCTGATGCCGGAGTGGGATTTGGACGGCGTGCGTATAGGTATTCTGGCTTATGGCTACGGCGGCGTGGCGCGTGTGAAAACGCACCCGTTTCTGCAATGGAAGACGCGGGTGGTGCAGGTCAAGAACGTGCCCGCCGGCTTTCATGTCAGTTACATGGGCACCCACGTCACCGCCAGCCCGACATGCCTGGCGACGATTGATGCGGGCTATTCCGACGGGTTCAACCGGCTGTTAAGTAATTGCGGCTGTGTCCTGATTGGCGGTCGGCGCGCACCGGTCGTTGGCCGTGTGACCATGAATTTCACCGTGATTGACGCCGGTCCGGAGGCGGCGGTGTCGCCGGGCGACGAAGTTGTGCTGCTTGGCCGGCAGGGCGCGGAGGCGATTTGGGCCGACGAAATGGCGCAGTGGTGCGGGACGATTCCCTACGAGATTCTGACCAGCATCCGCAGCCCGCGGAGGAAGACGTAGTGGAAGGTGGCGGGTGGAGAACCCCTCC
>JBAXJV010000054.1:0-11805 GCA_037137675.1 bacterium
GTAAATGCCATCGAGTAAATATAGACAGAAATACGCGAATTTCCTAACAGTCTACAGCCTAACAGCCTAACAGCCTAACAGCCTGCGTCCCATGGGACGCTAGTGGAAATAACATGAGTTTGATTCTGACGCTGGATGCCGGAACTACATCTTTGAAAGGGGCGCTGTTCGACCTTTCCGGAGCCATGCTGTGCACGCGCCTTCAGGAATACCCTCTGGAAAAGCCGGCGCCGGATATCGTCGAGCTCGACCCGGAGGTATATTGGGAGGCCGCCAGAGCTGTGATCGCCGGAATCCTCAGGGAAACGGCTGTCCAGCCGGACGCGATTACCGCCCTGGGTGTCACCAGTCAGGGTGAGACGTTGATCGTTCTGGACCGCCACGGGAAACCGCTGCGCAAGGCCATTGTATGGCTGGATAACCGGGCGAAGGACGAGGCGGAACTCATCAGGGCGCGCTTCGGGCGCGAACAGGTTTACCATGTTACCGGGCAGCAGGATGTCGTGCCCGGCTGGCCGGCGGCTAAAATTCTCTGGCTGCGCCGGCATGAGCCGGAAGTATTCAAAGCCGCCGCAAAATTTCTGATGGTGGAAGATTATCTGGTATACCGATTATCCGGGCGCTTTGTCACTGATCACGCGCTGAATCCATCCACGCTGTATTACGACTTGTGCAAGGGCTGCTGGTGGGGTGACATGCTGGAGTTTATCGGCATTTCATCCGCACAGCTGCCTGCATTAATGAACTCCGGGGAAGTTGCCGGAACGGTTGTCGCGGAGCCCGGTTTGAGTAAAAAAACGATCGTCACAGTCGCGCCCATTGATCAGGTAACGGCGGCCGTGGGTGCTGGCAACATTGAGCCAGGCATGCTCACCGAAACCACCGGCTGTGCCCTGGCGGTTTGCGCCACGATCAAACGGCCCTTTTATGACCCGCAAATGCGGGTCGGTCTTTACCGGCATGCCGTACCGGGTTTTTTCGTGCTGTTACCGTGGATTCCGACGGCCGGTATGATCCTGCGCTGGTTCCGTGATGAGTTTGGCGCCGGACTTGATTATACCGCGCTGGTTGCCACCGCCGCTGCCATTCCACCAGCTAGCGACGGCTTGGTTTTGTTGCCGCATTTCAGCGGCATGAATTCGCCGGATGTTAATCCGGAGGCGAAAGGTGTGTTCTATGGAATTACGACAGCCCATCGCAAAGCGCATTTTGTGCGGGCAATTCTGGAGTCGGTGGCCTATGCCTTGCGGGATAATCTCGAATTGCTTGACGAATCAGGGATTCAGTGCCGGGAAGTGACGGCGCTGGGCGGCGCCGCCCGTAGCAACCTCTGGCTGCAGATCAAAGCCGATGTTCTGCAGCGAAATATCAGGGTGATGCGTTGCGAAGAAACTACCAGCCTGGGGATTGCCGTTCTGGCCGCTGTTGGTGCGGGGGCCTTCACGGATATCGCTGGTGCGGTTAAAGCCATGGTTCAGCCGGCGGCGACGATTGCTCCGGACCCCAAAAACCTGAGCGTCTATGAGGCGGGCTTCCGTCACTATAAAGAGCTGAACAAAAGGCTGTTTTGAAAGCAAAGGAAGGAACTTATGAGCGAAGCGCAAAAGATCCGGGCGGGATTTGTCGGTTTTGGAGAAATCAATACCCCGCGTGAATTCATAGATCAGCGTTGCGCCGCTGCCGGGCGATTGCTGGAGCAGCAGGGGCTCGAGCTGGTTGCGACAGCGCCTGTTAGCGACGATCCCGAAGGAAGGCATGCTTCCAGAGCCGTGCGCGAATTGCAAGCCGGCGGAGATTTTGATCTGCTGGTCGTATGTGTCGCCGGCTGGATTCCATCCTGGGCCGTGATTTCTGTGATTGAGCCGTTCAAACATAAACCGATCCTGCTCTGGGGCCTGTCCGGCTGGCAGGACGGCGACCGCTTTGTCACCACCGCCGATCAGGCGGGCACCACGGCGTTGCGCAAGCCGATGGCCGACATGGGCTACACTTTCAAGTATGTGGTTAACTATCCGGGACGGCCGCCGAAAATCGAGGAGGTCATGAACTATGCCCGCGCCGCCCGCGCCGTGGCGCTGCTGAAGACCGCCAGAATCGGCATGGCCGGATATCGCGATATGCGCCTCTATGGCACCACCTACGACAGCGTTTCACTCAAGGCGCAGATCGGCCCGGAAATCGAGCATTTTGAACTTCTGGAACTGGCCCAGATGATCGGGAATGTCGACCGTCAGGAAGTTGCCCGTCTGGCTAGGGAAGTCCGGCAGCGCTGGATATTTATCAAGGAACCAAAGCCCGGCACTGTGGAAAAATCGGTTGAGCTGTATCTGGCGATCAGCGGTAAAATCAAGCAGCGGGGTTATCAGGGATTTTCGTTTAACGATGTTGACGGCATAAAAAAGCTGCTTGGCTTCGCACCAGCGGGCGCCATGACGTTGTTGCACGACGAAATGGATATTTCCTCGGTGCCGGAAAACGATAGCCTGGGCGCGGTTACCCAGCTGATCGTTCGCGCGCTGACCGGGCAGGTTGCCGCCTATCTGGAGTTCTATGAATTTCTGGAAAATGGCGCCTTGATGGGCGTGCCGGATTATGTCCCGGCAGAGATTGTGGAAGGCAAAGTGACGGTCATGCCAAACGCCTTTGGTAATTTCGGTGAGGGCTTGCTGAATGTTTCAAAATTGAAGACAGGCCCGGTCACGCTGGCACGCCTGGGATATGCCAACGGAAGTTATTGCATGCACGTCAGCACTGCGGAGGCCCGTACGCCGCGCAAGTGGGAAGAGGCCGGATGGGCGCCGCCCGCCCCGCAGCTGCCAAGCCTGGAATTGATTTTCGACTATCCCGTAGAGGAGTTTGTTCAGCAGGTCATGAGTCAGCATTACATCATCGCCTACGGTGATCACCGGGCGCTGTTTAATGATTTTTGCAAAACCCTGAGAATCAGCTTTACAGGAGGGACTGTCCATTAACTCGACTGCTCCGGGCTGGGCTGAATTACTTGAGGGCTGGCCGTGGTTTGAGGGGGTCGGAAACTTTCCGATTCAGGCCTATTCTGAATTCATGCCGCCGCCGCGCTTCGGTCGGTCAGTGTTCGGCGCCCGTGACGAGATCTTTACTGACGGTGCTCCCTACGCTTGGAATGTCCCGGAGATCGAGGAAGCCTGCGAGCTCACGCCGGGCTTGGAGCTCATCGCCCGGCAGGTGATGGAACGGCTGGTGCTGTTGGGTAAGGGACAGAACGTCTATCACCTCGCCGGTCATGGCAACAGCAACCTGGCAGGCAATCCCTACTGGCCGCCCGAGCTGGCCGCCCGGGCTGGCCACCTGGACCACGAGCGCTATCTGATTCTGCTGCCGCTCGCCCTCTCGCGGACGCAGGATGACAAAGGCCGTGTCCGCTGGACGCTCTTTGGCGGCAGCGAGCAAGGGCCTGAACGAGCCTTCTGGAAAAGTTTTTTCACGGCCCCGGATCAGGAGCAGCCGGCGAAGCAAGCCCTGTCGTTCTTCCGTCAGATCCTGACCACCGTTTACGGTGAGCCAATGCATGGCCCGGCCGGGCTGACGAATGCCGGTTTCCGGATCCTGCCGTCATTGCCAGATCCGCAATTTCCCTACTGGAGCTGCAACCCTCTGCCTGCCTGGACTCAGGCCTATCTTGCGGATGACCAGTCGGAGTTTGGCGATGTCCGCTACCTGCTCACATTCCGGCCGTTCGGGCAATTGCCGCCGCAGGTCAGAGCGCGTTATCTGGCGGGACAATTGCATCTTCTGCCATTTCCGGGCAGCCTGGTATTTTGGGGCACGCCCGGCTACCGGAAGCTTCAAAAAACACTGCCGCTGGCAATGCAGATCCCGCTATTGCGACTGGTGGCGCGGCATGCCGCGCCATTCAGCCTCCGCGTTCCCCAATCCGGGTGGATCCACGAACCGCACGCGGATGTTGATCCTGCTACGATCCAGCGCGAGTTGATCATGGATGCCTATCACCGCAGCCACCGCTGGGAGCGTATTCACCGCCACCAGGACCCGCTGGCGCTCAATCCGCACCCGGACAAGGTCGTTGAAGTCCTGTTCAGCACGCAGTCGGATGCCATCGGCTTGTACGGTAAGCCGATGGCCCGGAATGTGCAGATGTGGAGCCGCTCTTTCGATCTGTTGCTGAATGGGCCGGTTGCCGGTCGCGACCACCTGCGGCAGGCGGAAGCAACTGTGATTGCAGGAGGCTTGTTTGGCTACCGCTTTCAATTCCCCGCTATGCGTGTCGGACGATACGAAGTTTACTGGCAAAGGCCGCTGGCGGCTTTTGCTGTTCCAGGCACCAGCCGGGCTGAACTGCTTACTGCTGCACCGCTGGGATATCTCACAGCTTATGACGCCGCCGCACCGGATCTGGCAGCTCCCGTTGAACTCTGGCCGCGCCTGCTGCAGCGGGAGGCCTATCGCGAGGCTTTGCACGATTTCGGACGGCACGACCATTATGTCCACCAGACCTCACTCAACCTGATTACCCTGATGGACGCCCGGAGCTGGGCCGGCGGCCGGCGGCTGCCGGAAAGTTTTGCGCGCGCCATGCTGCGCATCAGCGAGGCCGAAACGCTGGCTGACTGGCTGGCGTCGCTGGATGCGCGGGGAAGCGGCGCTGCCAGCGGACGCCGTATGCGTCAGGCTTTACAGCCCGTAATTGAGCCGGCCGCGATGGCGGCACCCCTGCCGGCCGCCATCACTTACGGCGAAACCGCGACCAGAGTCTTTGAGGAAGCGTTCTGGAATGACATCCTGTTGCTGGCGCACGGCCGCTATCTCAACAAGGACAACGCCGATATGGTGCGGGATGCCGCCACGCTACGCAAGCGCTCACATCACCAGCGGGATCTCGAGCAGCTTGGGGATTACCTTCTTGCCCGCCATCGGCAGGCGATCATCGCCGCTGACATGGATGGACGCGCTGTGTGTGGCGACCTGCCGTTCCGGTGGCAGACCGACTTCGATTATGAACTCTTTGGCGGCTGGCAGGACAACCAGTCCGGTCGTGCCAGTGAACGCAACCTGCTGATCGTGATTCCCGGCAGAAACCGCAGTCAAGCTGTAGTCATGGCGGACCATTATGATACGGCTTATATGGAGGACATGTACGAAACGGAACGCGGCGGCAATGGCGCCCGCGTCGCTGCCAACGGCGCCGACGACAACCATTCCGCCACCGCAACACTGCTGCAGGCCGCGCCGCTCTTTCTGCAAATGGCCAGACAAGGCAGGCTGGAGCGTGACGTATGGCTGCTGCATCTTACGGGTGAGGAATTTCCTTCCGACTGCATGGGGGCGAGGCAATTCGGCCAGGCGCTGATCGAACATTCATTGCGCTTGCGACTGGGTGACAATCAGACGCTGGACTTGTCGGGGACGGCGGTGGTGGGCGCCTGCGTTTTAGACATGATTGCGCACAACCGTGAAAGTGGCCGGGATATTTTTCAGGTTTCTCCGGGCAAAAGCCGCGACTCGTTCGGGCTGGCCTATCAGGCCCACCTCGCCAATCAAATATGGAATGCGCGAATTGCTGAATGGAATGCCACCCCCGGGCGGCGCGCTTGCCAGCGCGGTCAGCGCACTACGGATGGCGTGACTATTCCGGCAGTTGCGCTTCATCCGCACCTGCATGGCGAAGTCCGCACCGGCGACGATCCGGCCAGTTCGCTTTTCAACACCGACGGTCAGATTCTTTCTGATATTGGTGCGCCCGTCGTACTTTTTATGGAAAATTACGATATCAACCGGACCGGCTATCATGACCAGCATGACACCATGAAAAATATTGACCTCGACTACGGCGCCGCTGTCTCCGCTATTGCCATCGAAACGGTTGCCAGAGCAGCGACCAACCAGCAGGCATGATATGAAGCGACTTTTGCTGGCCATGCTGCTGTTGCCGGGAGCTTTGTTGCGTGCGGATGGCGCTGGTTCGACGGAGCACCCTTTTCTTTTGATAGACCGTGCGGGCCTGGATCGGTTGAGCCAATCCGGTCTGCCGCATATCAAGAACTTTTGCCGGCAGGTGACCAACCAGGCGGACGTTTTGCTCAAGCAGGATTTGTCGATTCCTGAGCAAGGGGGTGGTTGGTATTTCGACCTCTATTGCGCCAATGAAGGAGCCTATCTTCAGCGCGTGGCCCCCTCCCGGTTCGTATGTCCCAATGAGCACAAGACCAATGAAAACAAAAAGGCGGAGGCGGCCTGGCGGTCCACCCAGCATGACATCGCCGCCCATGGGGCACAGACTTTGGGGTTGGCCTACGGTTTGACCGGCAAAAAGGCCTATGCCGAAAAAGCCGCCTGGATTCTGCTCAAGTACGCCGATCTTTACAATGGGTATAAGCGGCATGACCGCTGGGGACGCACGGGCTTTCTGGCGTTTATGGGCGGCAAGCGCTATGCCCAGGCTCTGGATGAGGCGGTGAATCTGATCCCCTGTGCGTGGAGCTATGATTTGATTCAACCGTCCGGCGTGCTGACCCCGGCACAGGCTAAGCATGTGGAAAAAGATTTTTTCGAGGCGGCGGTCAAGGAATTGCAGGTGCCCACATTTCAACAGGATAACAACCATCAAACCTGGATCAATGCCGCGATCGCCTCGGTGGGGTTTTGTCTGGGCGACGAGGCCTTGATCAAGGAGAGCATCGAGGGAAAATACGGCTTCAAATACCAGATGAATCGCTGCGTAACGGCGGATGGTCTTTGGCACGAAGGCACCATGGCATACCAGCGCTATGCCATGGAGCCGCTTGTCATACATGCCCGAATGGCCGCGCAGGCAGGAATGAAATTGAGCGGGGATTCACGGCTGCGCAGCCTGTTCGATGGTCCTCTGATTGCTGCCTTCCCCGATGGTTCATATCCCATTAATAATGATTCTGATCCCTACCGGCTTTCCGGAATGGCTGATCTTTATGAGTGGGCGTATGCCGTCTGGGGCGATCCCCGGTATGCCGCAGTGGCCGCTCAGGGGAACCGGCAGGGGTGGTTGGCCTTTCTGGCCGGCGTCCCTGAATTGCCGGCAGGCGGAAGTCCGGTGGTGACCGGAAGCCGTAATCTGCCTGGCATAGGCCAGCTTTTTCTCAACGGTAAACCGGGCGTTGCGGCAGCCTGTTTGATGATGAAATACGGAATTCACGGGGGAGATCATGGGCACCCCGATAAGCTCGGGATTGTCCTGCAGGCGTGGGGCGAGGACAGATTTGTAGACCCGGGGCGCATTACTTATTCCGTGCCGGAGTACAAGAGCTGGTGCAAGCAGAGCGTGGCCCATAATACGATGGTGGTGGATCAGAAGTCCCAGCGGCCGGCAGAGGGGCGCTGCTTGTGGTTCGCAGAAGGGACGGGCTTTCAGGCGGCCTGCGCACGTGTGGACGACGCGTATGCGGGGGTCACTATGGACCGGATGGTGGCGTTTACGGATCGCTACATTCTGGATTGTTTCCGGACGGTTTCGGATGATGCTCATACCTATGACTTGTCTCTGCATGTGCGCGGCGGGATGCCTGCGACCAACCGCTTTACGCCTTGTGAGCAGGGGCTGGGGCGTGATCAGGGATACCAGCACCTTGACAATGTCATGCGCTGTGACGGAAGCGCTGTGGCTTCTCTGACCTGGCCGGTGCGCGGGCAGGGCGCCATTACGCTGACAGCGCCATACGGTGAGAAAGAAGCGGACGCCTGGTTTATCGGAAATGGAATAGGGACGCACCTGGGGGATAAGGTTCCGTTTTTGATCCGGCGAAAAGTGGCCAAGGCTGCGGTCTGGTGTGCCGTCTACGAATTGCATGCGCCCGGAATAGGGGCTGTTAAAAGGGTGACAAGCGAAGGCCGGGCGGAAGCAGGCCAGCTCAAGGTGTCAGTTCATGGTGAAGGGTGGACGGATAAGTGGACGATTCCCTGGCTGGCCGTGACCAATGCCGCCGGTGGCATGCCAGTTTCGGCTGATCTTATTCCGGGTTTGAAAGTGCGATTGTAACTGCCTGGAAGAAACCTTTCCGGATAGAGGTGATTGCGCTACTCTGAAGATTATAAGGATTTGGTCTGTCTAAGTGCGTACGCGGACAGGCGTCACGGTTGGTCCCGTAATTTCAAGGAAGGCGGCGCGCATGCTGGCACGGGTATATTCGGGGGCGGTGTTGGGGGTTGAGGCTTATGCCATTGAAATTGAGGTCAACGCCGGTCACGGCGATCCTCAAACTGTGATCGTGGGCTTGCCGGATGCCGCTGTGCGCGAAAGCAAGGACCGCGTTTTTACAGCAATTCTGAATTCCGGTTTCCGTCCTCACGTCGGACGCACCACAATCAACCTCGCGCCGGCGGATATTCGCAAAGAGGGCCCGTGTTTCGATCTACCGATTGCGGCGGGGATTCTAGCCACTCAGGATGAGATCCCGGGCGAGGCGCTGGCCGCCTACGCCATGATTGGCGAACTGGCGTTGAGCGGCGAAGTGCGGCGTGTTAAGGGCGTGCTGCCGATTGCCATGCGGGTTAAGGATGATGGATTGCAGGGTCTGCTGGTGCCTGCGGAAAACGCCGAGGAGGCGGCCGTGGTGGCGGGGCTGGATGTTATTCCCGTGCGCACGCTGCGTGAGGCCGCCGAGTTTTTGTCTGGGCGGCTGCCGATTCCTCCGCACAAAGTTGACGTCGAGGCGCTCTTCAACTCCCATGAGGAGCACGAAGACGATTTCGCCGACGTCAAGGGGCAGGAGTCGGTCAAGCGCGCAATCGAGGTCGCCGTCAGCGGAGGTCACAACGTTTTAATGATCGGTCCGCCGGGCGCCGGCAAGACGATGCTGGCCCGGCGCATCGCTTCCATCCTGCCGCCGCTGACGATGGGGGAAGCGGTGGACGTGACGCGCATACACAGCATTGCCGGCACCTTGCCGCCGCACCAGGCGCTGATTACGCGCCGGCCATTCCGGGCGCCGCACCACACGATTTCCGACGCCGGCCTCCTGGGCGGTGGCGCGCACCCCATGCCCGGAGAAGTCAGCCTGGCCCATCGCGGCGTGCTCTTTCTGGACGAACTGCCGGAGTTTCACCGCAATGTGCTGGAAGTGCTACGCCAGCCCCTGGAGGATGGCACGGTGACTATTTCGCGTGCCGCAGCGACGGTGACCTTTCCGTGTCAGTTCATGCTGGTGGCGGCGATGAATCCCTGTCCGTGCGGCCACTATGGTGATCCGCATCGCGAATGCCGCTGCTCGGCGACCCAGATTCACAATTACCGTAACCGGATTTCCGGGCCGCTGCTCGACCGGATCGACATTCACATCGAGGTGCCCGCCGTGCGCTATCAGGATCTGGCTGGCGCGGCTGTGGGCTTATCTTCGTCCCGCTACCGCGAACGCGTGATGGCGGCGCGTGGTCTGCAGCAAGCGCGTTACCGGACGCTCAAGCGTGTGCATAGCAACGCGGGGCTGCGGCCCCGCGATCTGGCGCGGTTCTGTCAGATGTCCGACGAGGCCCAGCAGACGCTGCGCATGGCAATCACCGAACTTCAGTTCAGCGCGCGGGCCTACGACCGGATCATTAAAGTGGCGCGGACGATCGCAGATCTGGAGGGTGCAGAACGTATCAATGTCCTGCACATTCAAGAGGCGATCCAGTTCCGTTCGCTCGATCGCCAGCTGTGGGTATGAGCGAGCTTACCCGATTTGCAGCTTCTTGAAGCGTGGCAGGTAGGCCTTGTTTTTAAGCAGTAGCTCCTGGACCATCTTCTTGATCTCGCTGAGCGAGAGCACGGCTGCGGAAAGTGGATCGTAGCAGATCGCCTGATAGACGAGTTTTGGATCGCCGGTCAGGGCGGCTTCTACTGCCATTTCTTCCACCGACACGCTGATCTGGTTGAGCGCCGCCAGTTGCGGTGGCAGCGGGCCAACGTGGATGGGGTTGAATCCGCGGCGGTCCACCAGCACCGGCACCTCCACGCAGCAGCCTTCCTTCAGGTTGTCAATCAACTTGGTGTTGGCCACATTGCCGCTGAATGAGTAGAGCTCGCCGCCCATCCAGGCGTTGATGATATAGGCAGCGTATTCGTGGCCACGGGCCAGATCAATTGGAGCGCCCTTTTTGAACCAGTCCTGGAGGCTTTTTTTCCAGGTTTTCTTGCGGCTGGTGTAATCGTTCAGGATGTAGGCGTAGTGGCCGGGATTCCAGTTCGTGCCGGTAGTGCAGTATTTTTTGATCAGATCAGGACGCTTGCGGAACCACCAGTTGTATTCCGAATTGTGGCCGCTCGACTCCGTGACGTAGTAGTCAAGCGCCAGAAACATCTCGTTGCGCACCTGTTCGGCATTGTAGATTTCCTTGTTCTCCTTAACTGCTTTAAGGATGCGCGGGTAGGCGTCTTTGCCTTTGACTTTATAGTCCAGATAGAAGGCCTGATGGTTGATGCCGGCACAGGTGTAAGTCACGTCCTTCATGTCGGCTTTGATCCACGTAGCCAGCATTTCAGCCGTGCCCTGCACGCTGTGACAGAGGCCGGTGGATTTAATGAAGGATTCGCGCTGTATGGCCCGGCAGAGCATGGCCATAGGGTTCGTGTAGTTCAGCAGAATGGCATTCGGGCAGCATTCCTCCATATCCTTGACGATGGCGACCATCACGGGAATGGTGCGCAAGGCACGGAACACTCCGCTCACGCTGCGGGTGTCGCCGACGTTTGTATCAACGCCGTATTTTTTTGGAATCAGGATGTCGTGCTTCCAAACATCCACGTCTCCGTTCAAAATTGTGCAGAGCACGGCGTCCGCTCCGCGCAGAGCTTCGCGGCGGTTCATGGTGGTTATGACTCTGGCGGGATATTTGCCCTTCGCGATGATGGATTCACAGGTTTTGCGGGCAAATTCCAGCCGCTCCTTGTTGATGTCCATCAGGACCAGGGTCGAGTCGCTAAGCAGTGGAAAGGTGAGAACGTCCCGGACTAGCCCGCGCGTGAATCCGTAACTGCCAGCCCCGATGAATACAATGCGTGCCATGTTATGTCTCCTAAGGTTAAAGACATGATTTTAACGCAACGGTTCAGGTAATTAAAGCCTTTTCACATGGGCCCATATTACAATAAAGCCAGCGGTTGTTGCGTTAGTACTAGTATTAGAGTTTGGATGTGTGGTTACGGGTCAAGAGTTGAACAACGTAAACAGAAAAGGTTGGTCAGTATGAAACAGTTGAGCTTAGTTGTAATGAGTGTTCTGGCTGCTGCCTCGTTGACTTCCTCGGTTATGGCCGATGACGGGCAGGTCAAAAAAGGCGATGGTGCCGGTCGCATCAGTCCCGCTGAAAAATTCAAGAAGGCCGATACGAACAGCGATGGTAAACTGTCGCTGGACGAGTTCAAGGCTGGCTATCCCAAGGCCGATGATAAGAAATTTGCGGCTGCCGATACTGACAAAGACGGGTTTCTCACCCCTGAAGAACTCAAGGCGGCACGCGGCAAAAAGCGTGACAAGCCTGCCGATAAGCCGGCCCAATAAGTCCGGTTAGTCGAAGATCCGCCGCATACGGCGGTTTACAGATAGTATGACAAAGGCCCTGTCAGCAAACGCTGGCCGGGCCTTTTCTTGTGTTTTCTCGTGTTTGACTTGGTCAAGGCGATGTTATAGCATCTGCAAGTGGAAGTTTTTGAAAAGGTTATGCGATTATGACGGATAAAGACAAAGTGCGCAGGCAGGCAGAGGAAAAGTTCGCTCAATCTCCGGCAGCCCCGGATCCTCTGGTGCCCGTCGTAACGCAGCAGGTGCTTCATGAATTGCGGGTGCATCAGATCCAGCT
>JBAXJV010000055.1:0-11788 GCA_037137675.1 bacterium
GTGATGCCGTTTTTTTCTGTGCAGCCTCTGCCAGCGATCGCGGTACAGACTGGAGCCAACGGTCAGAATTGAACTGACGACCTGCTCATTACGAGTGAGCTGCTCTACCAACTGAGCTACGTTGGCGCGTGAAACACGCGGAAGGGGTTTAGAATAGGCGATCCATGCCGGGAGTCAAGCTTCCAAGGTGATCATTTTGCGAAAGGCGGCGGTACGCGCTTCAATTTCTCCGCGCGTGAGAGCGGCGAGGCGGTCAAGGCTGAAGCGCTCGACTCCAAAGGAGGCGACCACGCTGCCGTAGACCATCGCCAACCGCATAGCCGCTTCATCCGTCCGCCCCAGCGCTGCCAGCGCGCCCATCATTCCGCCGGCAAATGTGTCGCCCGCGCCAGTTGGATCCAGCACTGATTCGAGCGGAAATGCCGGCACAATAAACACCCCGCCGGGCCCGAAGAGCATCGCGCCGTGCTCGCCTTTTTTAATCACCAAATAGGTCGGGCCCATGGCGCGCACGCAGGCTGCCGCCTTGACCAGGTTGTGTTCGCCCGAGAGCATGCGCGCCTCGGAATCGTTAAGTGTCAGCATGTGCACCGATCGGATTACGCGCTCCAAAGCCGGACGCGCCGTGTTGATCCACAGGTCCATAGTGTCCGCGGCTACAAACTTTGGCGCCGTCATTTCTCCCAGCACATGCGTTTGCAAGTCCGGCGAAATGTTGGCCAGAAACAAGAAAGGCGACGACCGGTAGGACGCCGGCAGCGTCGGAGCGAATTCTGCAAACACGTTCAGTTCCGTGCGCAAAGTGCGGCGGTCGTTCATGTCGTTCGCATACTCTCCCTCCCAGCGGAAGGTTTTTCCGGGCACCCGTTGCAGTCCGGACAGGTCGATGCCGAAATGCCCGTAAAGTGCCGCATAGGCAGCGGGAAAATCGTCGCCAACCACGCCCACCATGCCCGTCTTGCAGAAAAATGACGCCGCTGCGCAGGCAAAGCTCACCGAACCGCCCAGCACCTCCTCGCGACGCTCCAGCGGTGTGGCGACAGTATCCAATCCAATTGAACCGACAATCACGAGACTAACCGGGTTTTTGACGGTCATGGCCGGTTCTTTCCTGCTTGCTTGACCTGCAACTGCGCAACCAAAGCATCGAGCGCCAGCGTGTAGCTCAGTGCGCCAAAGCCGCTGATCTGTCCAACGCACGCCGCCGCCGTCAAGCTGTTGGCGCGGAAGTTTTCACGGGCATGAATGTTTGAAAGATGTACCTCAACTACCGGCAGCACCACGCTTTGAATGGCGTCGCGCAAGGCCACGCTGGTGTGGGTGTAGGCGCCCGGATTGAAAACGATTCCGTCGAATTTCCCCGGTGCCGCGCCGATACGGGAGACCAGTTCACCTTCAATATTGCTTTGTGCCCACTCCACCGATATACCCGCTGCATGGCCATGCGCTACCACGTCAGCCATGATCGCATCCAGCGTCTGCACCCCGTATACGCCTGGTTCGCGAGTGCCGAGCAGCTGTAGATTAGGTCCGTTCAAAACAAGAATACGCATCTATTTCTCCTGTTCATGCCCGTCTGCGGGCCCTGTTCGCTCGTTAACCACACCATCGCCTTCGTGGCAACACACACTCCCGCCGTCCCGTTGCAACCCTGCGGCACAGTGCCGGTAGGCGTCATACTCATAGCAGAGGCAGCATTTGAGTCGCCCGCACATGCCGTTGATCGCTGTCGGATTGACAGGCAGCCCCTGGGCTTTTGCCATTTTAACGCTGACCGATTCAAAGCCTTTCCGCCACGACTTGCAACACAGGGTGCGTCCGCAAACCGATAGCCCGCCCTCCATGCGTGCCGCATCGCGCGCGCCGATCTGCCGCATTGCCACATAAATTTGCAGTTCCTGTCCGATCGTGCGCGCCAATTCGCGGGCATCGACTTTTTCCTCGGCCGTATACGTTACATGCAGAACAGCGCGATCGAAGCTGAACCGGTGGCGCAGCAGGCGTATCGGCAGCCCGGACGTCTGCATCAGGCGCGCGATCACCGCCATGGCCTTGCACCCTTCGGTCGCATGCTCCTTTGCACGACGGTGGTCCGCCGTGTTCGCCAGCCGCATCACGAGCGGAGGTTGCTGCCCGGCCGGCGGATCGGGCGCTTCTTCGATCGTCCGCAATACGCGCCCGAACTCCTGATTACGTCCGCCGTCCAGCACGCACCACTCACCGGGGTGCAGCGTCAAGTCGCCGGGTGTCACGGCGTCTACTACATTGCCATCTTCAAGCTCGATTTGTGCCATGCGAACCATGTCGCATCCTCCAACTCAAACCATCAAACGCTCAAACCCGAAGTTCAGTACTGTGTCTTCGGGCAGATTACGGTCCAATTGCCGCTGCATCTCTTCCACGGACTGCACCTGAGTCATAGCCTTGCTCCAGGTCAGCCCTGCAGTCTGACTTATCAGCGTTGCATGCTGGTCGGAATAGTGGATCAGCCCGGCATCCGCTCCGCTTACCAGCACCATTTGGTCGCGGTACCAAAGCAGCAGTGCCCGCAAGACCAGCTGGCGCAGTTCGCGGTAGCGCGCTTCGATGCGTGCGTTGAGCACTTTTTCACTCTCCTCGCGCTTCATTTCGGGCGGCGGGGTGTAGCTCTCGCTCTCGTCATTTTCCACTTTTTCGTGCATCTTCTTCATCAGCGCCAGCAGAGCTCCGGCGCGCGACATCGCGCCGGCCACGCCATTCCGGTCTTCTGCGGCGCCAAGGATTGCCAGCAGCGGTTCGCGCCATTCCAAGGGTAATCCAACCTGAGCACCCGACAGGCCGATCTGCTGGCAGCGGGAAAAAATTGTTGGCAGCACGCCCGCTGGATTGTCCGTTAACAGCAGAAACAAGCAGCACGGCGGCGGTTCTTCGATCGTTTTTAGAAAAACATTGGCGGCATCTTCACCCAGGCGGTCGGCGCCCACGATGACGCAAGCTTTCCACCCGCCGGCGAAGGATGTCTGCCAGATCATGCGCATGGCTTCATGCACGGCGTCTTTGCCGATAATGCGCGACTTCATTGCAGGTTCGACCCAAAGCACATCGGGGTGATGGCCGGAGTCCGCGCGGCGACACCCGTCGCAGGCATGACAGGGCTTCGCTCCATCCGTGGCCGTGCAGAAGAGCAGGGCCAGCGCCTCTGCGGTAAAGGCACCGCCTTCTCCGCGCGGAGCGCCGACCACCAGATAGGCGTGCGCCATCCGTCCGCGCTCGAAGCCGACGCGAAAAAGGTCGAAGATTGGCGCGAGTTCAGCCGGCAAGCTCATGCTGAAACAGCCTCCATATTTCTTCGGCCACAACTTCCGGCGCCTGTGTGGCGTCAATTCTGCGGATGCGCTCAGGTTCGCGCCGCGCAAGCTCCAGAAAGCCGGCACGCACGCGTTCGTGAAAATCTTGAGCTTCGCGTTCCATGCGGTCGTGGGCCGTGGCCGTTGCCGCCTGGCGTTGCGTCAGCCGCCGGAACCCGACTTCCACCGGCACGTCGAGCAGTATGGTCAGGTGCGGACGACATTCGCCCATCGCCATCGCGTTAAGCCAGGCGATACGGTTCAGATCCAGTTGCCTGCCATAGCCTTGATAAGCCGTGGTGGAGTCGGCGAAACGGTCGCACAGCACCCATGCTCCGCGCGCCAGCGCCGGGAGCAGCATCATTCTGACGAGTTGCGCACGGCTGGCAGCAAAAAGCAGCAGTTCGGTCTCGGCAGCCAGCGCCTCGCCAGCCGTGTCGTGCTGAAGTATGCCGCGAATTGCCTCGCCGGTGGCTGTGCCGCCCGGCTCGCGGGTGACCACAACCTCGTTTCCAGCCGCACGCAAACGCCCGGCGAGGCTGGCGATCTGCGTGGACTTGCCGCCGCCTTCCGGCCCCTCAAAGGTGATGAATCGTGCGGACATGGGAGTTTATCAGGTGGATGGTGAAATCGTACATTACATCTGCTGCCGGCTCGACACCGTTGTTTGAGTAACTGCTGCCCTGACTCTTATCATAAAAAAAACCGTTCGTCCTAGAAAGTATATTTCAGCCTCAACGAAACAAGGCTTCGCGAGAACTCGCGCCCGTCGGCGTACGCAGTGGACGTTCCGGCCACCACTGTTTTATTGTTTTCCGCCCAGTCATACGAATAGGCGAGTTCAACGTTAATCTTGTTGTAGTTGTAGGCCACCGAAGCGCTCGGCGTGTAGATCCAGTCGTCGCGAATCACCGGCGACTGCCAGTCCCCGATGTAGAGCTGAAAACCGGGGCCGACCGTAAAATGCTCGTCCAGTTTGTGCCGCCAGGTGAACGAGTAAGTAATGTCTTCGTACATGCTGAAGCTTGAAAACGCCGGCTGTTCATAGCGCTTGTTCGCAAGCACAATCAAGTCCCGCGCGGTCGGCAGCAGCGTAATGGAAGCATCAATATAGTAGAGCAATTCGCTGGCGTCGAAGTCCGGCTTGGGCGCGCTGGAAAAGTTGCGGATGTCGGGGCCTCCCGCTACGGCCAGCTTCAGCCACTCCGCCGGGCTGCCTTCCACTCCCACCAGAATGCGTTGATAACTGTTGTCATACGGGCTGTCCGTTCCTAGCAGGGCGCCCTGATCCTGCACGCCGTAGCGGTAGCCGAGCACGATATGCGTCTGCCTGGCTATCTTGTAACCCACATCCAGCCCGCCGCTCACTTCCTGCCTGTCAATGTAGTTTTCGTAAACCCAGACAGTGGGTGCGGGGCTGAGCCGCTGGTCTGTTTTGAAATCATGGAAGTAGGTCGTGGCAACCGGACGGATGAACAAGTCGCTGACCGGGCAGGTCAGTTTGAAGCCGTTACGGAAGATAAATGCCTCGCGCCGGTCGCGCAGCGCGATGCCGCCCACGGCGGGAATATCCCCCGGCCTGGCAAATACCGGCCCCAATTCATTTCCGTCGATGTAGGAAGCGGCATTGAATAGTTCCCATACGGTTTCCTCAAGCTTGCCGCCTAAATTAAGCGTGCCCCGTTGGGCCGCGTAATCTTCGGACG
The DNA here is from genome assembly GCA_037137675.1 of bacterium. Taxonomy (GTDB): domain Bacteria; phylum Verrucomicrobiota; class Kiritimatiellia; order CAIKKV01; family CAIYGI01; genus CAIYGI01. The sequence goes on from JBAXJV010000055.1 coordinate 5,033, forward strand.
ATGCCGAGTGGTAATAGTTTATTTCCGGCGCGTAGGTTGCGGATGCGTAAAAGGCCGGGCACGGCTTGTAATCCAGCCCGAGCTGGGGTAGCACGGACGTTATGAACGAACCATGCCTGGCCGGCACAACACTGAACCCGGCCGCATCCGCAGCGGCGACGTTGGCAGAATCCGGGGTGGCGTCCTGGATATACACATTGCTGTCGAAGGTTTCCTTCAGCGTCAGACTGGCCGCAAAGCTCCAGGGGCTTTTTCCAGCGGCGGGCACGGGCGGCAGGGCAGTCGTGGGCGCAGTTTGGGCGCTGAGCACGGCGGGAAGAAGCAGGCTGGCGATACTGAGGCAGACTGCCCTGGCGCGGGCTTGAGTTGTCCTGATGGAAGATATGATGGACATCCGCCATCAACCTTTCTTCAGCCGCGGCCCCTTGGGCGTGTCTTCGATGACCCAGCCCTGACGGGTGATTTCCTGACGCAGGCGGTCGGCTTCGGCCCAATCTTTGGCCTTGCGCGCCGCCTGGCGTGCGTCCAGCAGCGCCAGCAGCTCCGGTGGCGCCGCAGCCGCTTCCGGTTCCAGAAATCCCAGCACGCTGTCCATGCGTGTCAGCAGCGCCAGCACGGCCGCCGCTTCCGGAGGTGCGACTCCATCCGCGTCGAGCGCGCGGTTGCCGGAGGTTACCATCGTGAACAGCGCAGCCAGCGCTTCGGCAATCCCTAAATCGTCGGCCAGCGCGGCGCCAAAATCCCGCTCTGCCAGCCCGGCCCACTGCGGCAGAACCGCCGCAGTCTGGCCGGCGGTCACGCCAATCAGGCGCGCGCGGAAAGCATCCAGACGCTGCAATGACGCGCGTGCCGCATCCAGGGCCGCGAAGCTGAAATCCAGCGCCTGCCGGTAATGTGCGCCGATCAGCACCAGGCGCATTTCGCGACCACTGTACCCGCGCGTCAGGACATCGCGCAGGGTGTAGAAATTACCCAGGGACTTGGACATTTTGCGCCCCTCGACCACCAGGTGAGCGCAGTGCATCCAGGTGCGCACGAAGGGCTTGCCCGTGGCCGCCTCGGCTTGCGCAAGCTCGTCCTCATGGTGCGGGAAGAGGTTGTCAATTCCGCCGGTGTGAAGGTCAAAGCTTTCGCCCAGATACTTCATGCTCATGGCCGAGCATTCGATGTGCCAGCCGGGGCGGCCGCGGCCCCATGGCGAATCCCAGGTAATCTCGCCGTCCTGCTCGTCCCAGGCCTTCCAAAGCGCGAAGTCGGCGGCATTCTCCTTGTCGTACTCGTCCTGCGCAACCCGCGCGCCAGCCCGCAGGCCGCTGCGGTCAAGGTGCGCCAGTTTTCCATATTCCGGGAAGGCCTCAATGCGGAAGTAGATCGAGCCGTCGGGCGAGCGGTAGGCGACGCCCTTTTCCAGCAGGCGCGCGATCAGCGCGATCATCTCTGGAATGTGGTCGGTGGCCGCCGGATAGTGCTCCGCAGGTTCGATGGCCAGCGTTCGCAGATCGGCAAAAAAAGCCTCGCAAAATGGTCGGGTGAAGGCTGCAAGCGGCAACCCCGCTGCACGCGCGCCACGGATGGTTTTGTCGTCCACGTCGGTCAGGTTCATCACCTGCGTGACGCGCAGACCAAAGAACTTCAGCGTCCGGCGTAACAGATCCTCAAAGATGTAAGCCCGGTAGTTGCCGATGTGGGCGTAGTTGTAGACTGTCGGGCCGCAGGTGTAGAGCCGGATATGGCCGGGCTCGATCGGCGCCAGTTCCTCGACGCGCTGGCTGAGTGAGTTGAAGACTTTCATCATGCGGTCGCACCTTGTTCACCGGCGGCCTCAGTCACTTCCAGCAGAGCTACGGCGAACGCGGCGATACCTTCGCCGCGGCCCAGTGCGCCCAGGCCTTCCAGCGTGGTGGCCTTGATCGAAACGCGTGTCGCGGAAATTCCCAGCGCAGCGCCGAGATTGGTCCGCATGGCCGCCGCATGCAGGGCGATGCGCGGCGCTTCGGCCAGCAGCGTGGCGTCCACATTCTGCACCATGCCGCCATGCTGACGCACCCGCTCTGCCACGCGGCGCAGCAGGTCGAGGCTGTCGGCATCTTTCCAGCGTGGATCGCGGTCGGAAAAATGGGTGCCGATGTCGCCGTCTGCCATCGCCCCCAATAACGCGTCCGCCACGGCGTGACAGAGCACGTCGGCATCGGAGTGGCCCAGCAGCCCGACCGGGTGCGGAATCGTCACGCCACCCAACACCAACGCACGCCCGGCGGCGAAGCGGTGGATATCGTAGCCTTGTCCGATGCGCAACATATCCGGTTACTCTGCGCCGGGCTTCTTCGGCAACGTCAGGCGAATGTGCAATTCGCGCAGTTGCTTCTCGCTGACTTCACCAGGCGCGCCCATCATCAAGTCCTGCGCCTTCTGATTCATCGGAAAGGCGATGACTTCGCGAATGTTGGTTTCATTCGCGAGCAGCATCACCAGGCGGTCCACGCCCGGGGCAATGCCGCCGTGCGGTGGCGCGCCAAGCTTGAAAGCCTGAATCATGCCGCCAAAGCGGCGGTCTACTTCCTCGCGCGGATAGCCGGCCAGTTCGAAGGCTTTGTACATGACGGCTGGCTCGTGATTACGGATCGCGCCGCTGGAAAGTTCCACGCCGTTGCAGACGATGTCATATTGGAAGGCGCGGATGGTCAGCGGGTCCTGCGTGTTCAAGGCTTCCAGTCCGCCCTGGGGCATCGAGAAGGGGTTGTGGGAGAAGGCGATGGCCTGCGTTTCCGCATCGCGCTCGTAAAACGGAAAATCCACAATCCAGCAGAAGCGAAAAACATTTTTCTCAATCAAGTCCAGGTCGCGCCCCAGTTTGGTGCGCAGATCGCCGCACAGCCGGGTCGCCGCCGCCGGGGGATCGCAGATGAAAAACACCACGTCGCCATCGCCAGCATTGCAGCGCGCGGCGAGCGTCTGGATTTCTTCAGGACTCAGGAACTTGGCGATCGGCCCCTTGACCTGCCCGCCCGTCCAGACCAGATAGGCCAGCCCTTTCGCGCCGTTGGCCTGCGCGTACTCGCCAAGTTTGTCGAAGAAGCTGCGCGGTTTGTCGGCGATCTGCTTGACTGGAATTGCCCGCACTACGGCGCCGTTCTCCACCCCTGCGCGGAAGGCGTTGAACTTTGAAGTACGGAAAAAGTCGCTCACGTCGCAGATTTCGATCGGAATGCGCAGGTCGGGCTTGTCGGTTCCATACTTGACCAGCGCTTCGGCGTGGGGAATCCGCCGGAAGGGCGCCGCGTCCACCGTCATTTTGCTGAACTCTGTAAAGACGCCGTGAAGCACATCTTCGACGATCATGAAAACGTCGTCCTGAGTGACGAAGGACATTTCCATATCGAGCTGATAGAACTCGCCCGGCGAGCGGTCGGCGCGTGCATCTTCGTCGCGGAAGCAGGGCGCGATTTGAAAATAACGATCAAATCCCGCCACCATCAGCAGCTGCTTGAACTGCTGTGGCGCCTGAGGCAGCGCGTAGAAGCTGCCGGGATGGATGCGGCTCGGCACCAGATAATCCCGCGCGCCTTCGGGCGAGCTTACGGTCAGAATGGGCGTTTGAAACTCGGTAAAGCCATGGCCATGCATGCGGCGGCGCAAGCTGGCGATTACCTGCGAGCGCAGCTCGATATTGCGGTGCAATTGCGTGCGGCGCAGATCGAGAAAGCGGTAGCGCAGGCGGGTATCTTCCGGGCCGGCAGTATCGCCGTCCACCGCAAACGGCAGGGGCTCGGCGATGCTTTGCACCGACAGTTCATCTGCCGCCACTTCAATTTCACCGGTCGTCATGTCAGGGTTAATCGTCTCCGTCGAGCGCGCCATAACCTTGCCGGTTATGGTGATAACACTCTCCAGATGCAGCTTCTGGCAGGCGTCGAAAAAAGCGCGGTCAGGGTAGATTACGATTTGCGTGACACCGAAGTGGTCGCGCAAATCCAAAAAAAGCAGTTGCCCGTGATCGCGCTTGCGGAAGATCCAGCCCGAGAGCCGGACCACCTGTCCCGCCTGGGCCGCGCGTAGATCGTTGCATGTGTTCGTTCGATACGGATGCATTTCGCAATTTTCCTTTCTGAAGCCGGAGCCGTCAGTCTACCCTCCAAACGCCGGAATGGGAAGAGCAAGAAGGCGGCAGGACAGCGGGATTGACGCAGAAGCAGGAAGGACGTAGTGTGAAGACATGAGAAAGCCTGAAATCATTGGCGTCCCGCAGGGCCGTCGAGGCTGCAGGGGTTTAGGCTGCAGGCTATCAGCCTGCGTCCAATTATTTAAGCACACGGCGGGCGTGGTTTTGACGCTCTGGGCTGTTTGGGTGCCGGGCGCCGGAAAGGCAGAGCAAATGAGCAACACCTGGAGCAAATTAACGCCCGAAGAATCCCGTGTCATCGTGAACAAAGGCACAGAAAGGCCTTTTGCGGGCGAATATGTAAAAACACATGACCCCGGCACGTATATTTGCCGGCGCTGCGGTGCCGCACTCTACCGCTCCGAGGACAAGTTTGATTCTGATTGCGGATGGCCAAGTTTCGATGACGAGGTTCCGGGCGCCGTGCTCAGAAAGCCGGATCCCGACGGGCAGCGAACCGAGATTCTTTGCGCGCGCTGCGCCGGCCATCTTGGCCATGTTTTTTCGGGGGAAAAAATCACGCCGCGTGATACCAGGCACTGCGTGAACTCTCTATCCATGCGATTGGTCTCCATGGCCGGTTCTTCCAACCGGTTTGAACGGGCCGTTTTCGCGGGTGGATGCTTCTGGGGCGTGGAATACTTTCTCCAGCGTGCCAGCGGGGTGATCCGCACCAGCGTCGGCTACACTGGAGGTAAAACGAAAAACCCCACCTACGAGCAGGTCTGCAGCCACACCACCGGACAAGCCGAAGCCGTGGAGGTCATGTTTGACCCGCAGGCGACCACCTTCGATGCGTTGGCCCGGCTGTTTTTCCAAACCCACGACCCCGTGCAGATCAACCGTCAGGGGCCGGACATAGGAGATCAGTACAGGTCCGCAGTTTTTTATACCAGTCCTGCGCAAAAGGAGACGGCTGAAAAATTGATCGCGCAGCTACAGGCCAAGGGCCTCAAAGTGGCCACAAAAATCGAGCCTGCGGGGGTCTTCTGGCCGGCCGAAGCTTATCACCGCGATTATTACAAGCGGTCCGGCAAACAGCCCTACTGTCACGTCTTTATCCCCCGCTTCGAATGAGGATTAATAAAAAGGACGGACGGCGAAAGCAAGCCCGCCGGCAAAGATGATGACTGGAAAAAAAGGGGCGGTTGATCACGGGAGGCTTATTCCGTCATCTACCGTAGCGCTCTTATCGCAGTCGCTGACGGTTATATTCACCAATATGATACCGCTCTATAACGTCTGGCATTATGGCTGGAGCAGTTTCAATCTGATTCTGTTGTTTATCGTGGAGGGCGTGATCGTTTTCCTGACGGATTTGATCAAGCGGGTTTTCAAGCCGGAAGACAAGCAAAACGGCGTTCTCTTTTTTGAATTCGTTTTTATTTCCGGTTTCGGATTTTTTGCGATTCTGCTCTTTGGCCGGGATCCGGGCAGTCCGGATCTGCTGGCAACGATCCGCTCTTCTTTTCAGTCCGCCAAGGTCATACAGCTCTGGCCGGTTATAGGTATTCTGCTGATGCGGCTGTTTCGCACGGGGCAGGAGCTGCAGCAGTCAGGTGCTTTCGGTAACGGCAGCAGGCAGCCTCTGATTTATGGCGGGGGCGGCTGGATGTTTCTACTTTTTTGTCTGGTCATGACGGCGCCGTGGATTGCCGATAAAAGCCCCAACCCCATGGCCGGCTTAATCGCTGTCGTCGTGTTTAAAACGCTGGGCGAGGTTATTGCGCTCCTGGCGCCACGGATCACCAAATGACGCGATAATTAAGGGGATTCAGCATCTGAGAGGGCTTTGACCTTTTGCAAAAACATGCGCCGGCATGGCCCGCACATTTCGAATGATCGGCCTGAATTCCATCACGTCCAGCACCTGCGTCTGAAGATCTATCCCCGGCGCCAGTTCAATCAGTTCCAGCCCGTCGTCCGTCAGCGCGAAAACCGCCCGCTCGGTCACATACAAAACATTTTGTTTGAACTGGCGGGACCGGCGGCTGCTGAAGGAGATTTGCTCGATCTGTCGGACAAATTTTCGCGTCGCGCCTTCCTTGACGATGCGGATCGTTCCACCGGACAGCTCCACTTCCAGGCCACCGGCGGTCATTGTTCCGCAAAAGACCACCTTCCTGGCCGTTTGCGTGATATTTACAAACCCGCCCACGCCAGCCAGTTTCGAGCCGAACTTGGAAACATTGACGTTTCCAGCCGGATCAATCTGAGCTGCCCCCAGCGCGGCAAAATCCAAGCCCCCGCCGTCGTAAAAGTCAAACTGTGCAGGCTGGTCAATGATCGCCTGCGGATAGACCGCCGCTCCGAAACTCAAGCCCGCCGCAGGCATTCCGCCGATCGGTCCGCTTTCCACCGTCAATGTCACACGGTCGAGCAGCCCGCGCTCTGCCGCAATGCTGGCGATTCCCTCGGGCATCCCGATCCCCAGATTGGAGATCGCATTTTCAACCAGCTCGTCGCACGCGCGCGCCGCAATCACCCGCCGCTCGTCCAGCGGCAGGGAGTCCGGCATGCGGCGCAGTGTGTCACCGCCCGGACCGGGCAGGCAATAAGCTTCATTGTAATCCTCTCCAAAAGTCTGCTGCTGTTCG